>JBDTWG010000215.1:0-6360 GCA_040006855.1 Nitrospira sp. | reverse complement strand
TTCGCGCCGATCTTTTGAGAATGTGTCGAGTCCCACGAACTTGTCCCTCCGCCACTCACGAAGATGTCCGGGGCCGATTCTTCGACGAATCAGGCGCGAATGCGCGGGTGATATGATATGCATTTGACGGGTATGCACAGAGGCTAGGGAGTGCGCGGAATCGTCGTTAGGAAGAGGAGCGCTATGGGGGAGATGGAACAGAATCGTTACCGGCAGGCCGAAGCGGCACTCATGCAGGTGGCTGCAGCTGTTCAGCGGCAGGAACGGGTGGATCTCACGGAGATGACACATCTCGCCGGCGCGATTGTCGATTCGCTTCAGGAAAACGATCAGTTGGTTGTCGAGGCACTGTCGAGTCTGCCAGGCCCTCCGTTAGTGACCAATCTTGTTAACGTCGGCATCCTGGGGACGAAGGTCGGAATTGGCCTGGGCTATTATGGCGCCGAATTGCGACGACTGGCGTTGGCCGGGCTGCTGCATGACATCGGCATTTTCGCCGTGCCGCAGCACCTGCTCACGAAGACGGGACGCCTGACCCCGGATGAGCGAACTCTGGTCGAGCAACATCCGCGTCTGGGGTGTGAGGTGATCGAGCGCTTGGGAGGGGAGTACGCCTGGCTGGCTGACGTTGTGTTACAGGCCCACGAGCGAGGGAGGGGACAGGGGTATCCCAATCGCTTGAAGGGTCGTGAGATCAATGAGCTTGCGCAGATCATCGGCCTCGTTGACATTTTTGATGCGCTCGTCAGTCCGCGTCCCTATCGTCGGCGCCTCCTGCCGCACGAAGCTATCCGCGAGTTGCTGAACACCGAACGCACCGCATTTCCACGTGAGATCATGAAGGGCTTGGTGGAACAGCTGTCAGTCTATCCTTTGGGAACCAAGGTCCGTTTGAATAGTGGAGAGGAAGGAGTGGTCGTACGCATCACGCCTTCGTACCCATCGCGCCCCGTGCTCTATATAACCGGCGAGCAAGAGGAGTCCGTGACCGCTGTGCCGCGATATCTCGACCTGAGTCTCTTGCCCCATCTGTCTGTGGCTGACACCGTCGATCCCCCGGCCCTGGATCGGGTTACGTTCCCATCTTCCTCTCCAGCTGTTGAAGCGGCCGGAACGGCCCCTAACGCCTCGGAGCAGTTTGCCGCGTTGCTGGAGAGCCTAGATGCGATTGCTGGTGTGATTCAAGCCGCAGTGGAAAAGACGACGGCTGCGCCGCTCATCGACCAAGCTTCCTCGGTCGTGGATGCTTCTGAGCAGGCCATGCATGTGAGGCGAGAGATTCTCGGTCTGTTCGTGCTGGAAGCGCGTGAATGGCTCAATCAAATTCAGACTGCTCTGGAGCGATTAGATACGACGAGCGAGCAGCCTCGGCGCGCCAGACTGGCCACGATTCTCTGGCAGAGTGTCAATAACCTCGCCCGCTCCGCTGCGACTGTCGGTCTGACGGCCGTGGAGGACATGGCCACGACGCTCCTTCCGATCCTTCAGGCCGCAGGTAAGCATGAACGGGCCGTGGCGGCCCACCATGTGGCTTCGCTTCGAGAGGGTCTCCTACAGATCAGCAAGACGGTGCAGGAGCTTGAGCGGGATGAGACCATGTCGCCTGAAGATGCCGGCCTCGTGTCAGTCGCACCGGAGTGCATGCAAGGCGAGGAGTCGCTCCCATCGATGAGCACAGAAGCTATGAGCACCGAAGCGGTTATGCGAATGAAGGCGGCCTCCGATCAAGAGGCGCCGCGTGGCGTATCACCTTCCACGCCCATTCTCGATGCGTTACGACAACTACATGTGGCCCGAGGCCGGTCGGTTCAACCGGTGCGCGATGTGCTGGAGACGGTCATTCAACGAGCGGAGCGCAAGATGGCGCAGAGTGAAGAGGTTGTGGACGCCCGAACTATCGGTCGCATACTGAAAGACTTGGACGAGCTGGATGAACAATTTCTCACGCTCATGCAGACGCATGGCCCGGTGGTGCTCGATACGCTTGGCCAGATCGGTCGTGCAAGCGAGGCGATCGCCCTTCCTCCGCAAGCGTTGGAGCCCATCTTTCGCGATATCGATATTCTTTCTGAGTCGGCAGAACGGGTCTCAGCCGCAAACATCACACTGTTTTTGCATGGCCTGCGTGCATTCCTCCGTGTCACGGCCCACCAGACACCTGCTGCCGTGCGAGAACGATTGGATGCCGTGAAGGAACGGTTGGTCGCTCTCGTTCCGTTGGCTCAACAGTGGGTCGATATTGGTCGAGTGGAACGGTCGGCAATTTTCGATATCCTTCCCTGGGCATAGCAGGGGGAGAAGAACATAGCATCAGCTTCGGTTCTGCCCCGCCCAACGGCCAACACGTTTTCGCCGGCGTACGCGTGATCAGGGGCTTGCCCCGCTGAGATTCACCCTTCCCTCCGCCTAATCCTTGAGCAGATTGCGTGCGCCCCCGCACAGCCCCATCATTGGTGGCCTATCCACACGGTTGCGCACAGCCGGTCCACAGTTCTTGTGGACAGAGGCATATGTCGATGCGTTCAAGAGTGACCGTCTGAGGGGCTTGATGGCATGCGTCACAGGTATTTATTCGCGCCGCATGCATTTCCCCTTGCGGTTGAGGTTGCGATTGTACGACCATCACGCCCATGCCAAAACTCGTGACAATCAAACAACAAGAAGGGCAGGACGCCAAAGCGACCGCCTACGTCAAAGCCTACATGTTATTTCCAGCCGGTATTCTCGGCTTGGTCTCCATGGTCGGAGGTGTCGGTGGCTTGGGGTACCAACTGATTGGGACCGACACCTACACCTGGGAGACGTTCCTACAGAGTTCCGGGCTGTTAATGCTGGGAGGCCTACTCGGCTGGTTGCAGACGACGTACCACCGGTGGATCCTGCGCCATCGTCCCGAAGTCTTTGCCGCACGCATGCGTCAGCCGACACTCAAGAAGAGTGGACGCCCCAAGCGTGATAGTGGGTCGGACCAAGACTCGCCCAGCGGGTCACCTTGGGCTCCTGTCGCCTACATGGCCGGGCTGGCGCTGCTTCTGTTTGGATCCACGGTCGGCGTGGTCTATGGTTCGGTCTACCCGGTCGCCGCTTATTTCTTGCCCTGGGCAGGATTTTTTTGGGCGAAGCTGTTCTTTTGGCGGACGGTCCTCAAGAACTGACGATCAAGTGCACGGAGATTATTTACGACGGGGCTTGCGTGGCTTGGCGGGAGGCTGGCGGACCTGTTCAAGTGTGTTGAGGCGTTCCTCTAGTTCGCGAACGCGTTGGCGCAGCTCGGGTAGCTGCGGAATCACGGCCTGCGCTTTGAGAAAAGTCGCATGCGGCATGACGGGGGCGCCGGATACGACTTGGTTGGGCTCCAGACTTCTAGTCACCCCGGACTTTGCTGCAATCATCACCTGATCGCCGATCTGCAAATGATCGGCGAGACCGGCCTGGCCACCGACCATTACATAACGCCCCAACGTCGTGCTCCCCGCAATGCCTACCTGTGCCACCAGAATATTATGTTCTCCGACCACCACGTTGTGCGCGATCTGCACGAGATTGTCGATCTTGGTGCCCATTTTGATCAGGGTATTGCCAAAGGTGGCGCGATCCACTGTCACATTGGCGCCTAATTCCACGTCGTCTTCAACGATCACGCCGCCGAGTTGAGGGATTTTCTGGTGCCGTCCCTGATACTGGACGTAGCCGAATCCATCGCTGCCGATGACCGTGCCACTATGCACGATGACGCGCGCCCCGAGGCGGCAGCCTTCACGCACCACCACATTGGGATAGAGGAGGGCATCATCGCCGATGACGCTGTCGTCACCGATAAATACACCCGGATAGAGCGTGACCCGCGCTCCAATCGTGACACGGTCTCCCATGGTCACCCCAGGCCATATGGACGCATCAGGTCCGATGGTGACATCCTCTCCGCGGATGGCCTCCGTGGCAATCCCTCGCCTGCGGGCAGGTCGCACAAAAAACTGTTGCGCGGCGCGCGCAAAGGCATAGGCAGGGTTGTCCACGACAAGTTGGGGGGAAGTGAAGTCGGGCAGGCGCCTTCCCACCAGCAGGGCGCCGATGGACCCGCTCTGTAGGGTTTTCAGGCTACGCTCTGAAGTCAGGAAGGCGAGATCTCCCGGTCCTGCCTGCTCCAGACTCGCGATGCCCATGACCGTGGCGTCCGGTGACCCAATCAGTTCACCACCCACGTATTCCTGGAGCTGGCGGAGTGTCAGTGGGTGGCGCCTAGGTGCCGTCGTCATCTTCTTACGCCTTATTCCCCTTGGTCGAACGCTTGGCCGAGG
Source organism: Nitrospira sp. (assembly GCA_040006855.1). Lineage (GTDB taxonomy): Bacteria > Nitrospirota > Nitrospiria > Nitrospirales > Nitrospiraceae > Nitrospira_A. Next base: position 2,062 of record JBDTWG010000215.1, on the reverse strand, counting down.
GTTTTTTCGCAACCGTAGGCGCCGGGGCGACGCGACCTTGCACGTAAGCAGTCACCTGCCCGACGGTGGTCAGGCCGACCAGATCCTGATCGGGGATCTGGAGATTGAAGACCTCTTCAATCCGATACAACATTTCGATCACCGCCATCGAATCCAATCCGAGATCATCCCGCAGGTGATGGTTCGCATGGATGGATGCCGCGTCTCGTTTCAGGTAGTCCGCCAATGCCTGGATGATCTTATCGGAGACCTCTGTCGTCTTGGCCATAACCGTTCCTTGTTCCTCATCGCCACGCTCAGCGTGCGCGGACCTGGTCGTCGTCTGACGCGAGTCAGGTTGAGATTTTTTTCAAGACGACCGCCGCATTGTTGCTGCCGAATCCAAAGGCATTCACCAGAGCCACCTTGGCCTTTCGGGTCTGCGGGTGGGTGGAGAGTCCCGCGAGGGCGCAAGCCGGATCCGGATCATCGAGGTTGAGCGTCGGATGGATCTGGCCGCTGTCGAGGGTCAAGGCCGACACAATTCCCGCGAGAGACCCGGCCGCTCCCAGCGTATGGCCCACGAGCGACTTGGTCGCGCTCACGGCGATTTTGTCCGCTCGCGACTTGAACAACAGGCGAATGGCTTTGACCTCGACCGCATCGCCCACTGTCGTGGAGGTGGCATGGGCGTTGATATAATCGACTTGCGCAGGCGTGACCCCCGCATCCTTCAACGCCATGCGCATCGTGGTCGCCACTTCCACGCCATCCTCTCTGGGAATCACCATGTGATAGGCTTCGCTGGTTGCCGCGTAGCCGGCCACTTCTGCATACATCCGGGCCTTGCGTTTTTTTGCGTGGGCCAGTGATTCAAGAATCAAGGCGCCGGCGCCTTCGCCCATGACAAACCCATCGCGCCCTCGGTCGAAGGGACGCGAGGCTCGTTCCGGCGCATCGTTATACTTCGTCGACAAGGCGCGAAGCGAGCAAAATCCGGCGAAGACCAGGGGCGTAATGCTGGCATCGGCGCCGACCACAATCACCGCATCCGCCGTTCCGGCGCGAATGCAATTCATCGCTTGTCCCAGCGCATGGGCACTGGAAGAACAGGCCGTCGAAATGGTCAGGTTGGGGCCTTTCGCTCCATACACCATCGCCACGATGCCGGACGCAGAATTCAACGTAATCACGGGGATAAAGTTCGGATGCACCCGGTGCGGTCGTTTTTGCTCGTAGAGTTGGGTAATCTCACGCTCGCCCATGACCATGCCGCCCATTCCTGCGCCGACGATCACGCCGACGCGATGGGGCTCTTCTTGCTCCATGTGAAACTCCGCATCGGCGAGCGCTTCCTTGGCCGCCACGAGGGCGAATTGGGCGTAGCGGTCGACACGGTCACCTTGGCCGGCCGACAAATACTGGTCGGGTGAAAAACCGTGAATTCGTCCGGCGACGCGCGAGCGATAGCCTTCCAGCGGGAAGGGATCGAAGGACGTAATGGCTGAGATGCCTGAGCGTCCTTCCAGGGCCGCTTTCCAAAACTTCGGCACTCCAATGCCGATGGGTGAAACCACTCCAAGGCCCGTAATGACGACTCGTGTCGGCATAAAATCGTTCGTTGCCTCCCTCTGTTGCTCGCGCGGCCTGTCTACTTACCGGAAGGGGGCGCCACAGTCAATGATGCAAGCAGTCTTGCATCTCTAAGTCTGCGCCGGACGGCGCCATCTCATGGATCAATAGCGCACCTTCAACAATAAATAACAGCCGAACGTCAGAAACACCATATTGGCCATCCATCCTGCCAGCATAGGTGAGAGCGCGCCGCCGCGGCCCAGGGCGATCGCGACGGAATGGGTCGACCAGTAGAAAAATCCCACCGCCATCGCCTGTCCGATTCCCATCGCCATGCCGCTGCCGCGCACACCGGTCCGTCGAAGGCTCAACGCAATGCCGACCACCACCATGATGAAGGTCACGCAGGGGAAGGCGATACGCCCATAATAATCAGTCAGCAGGCGCGGCAAAATGGTGCCATTGAGCTGGAGCCGGTCGACATAGGCACGGATTTCACTCAGCGTCA
>JBDTWG010000214.1:0-6362 GCA_040006855.1 Nitrospira sp. | reverse complement strand
TCATACGGTCGTGCCAACCCAGTCACCTTCAACGCGCGTAAATTCTTGCCGCAGCAACGGACGGTTGCCACTCTCGTCGATCGCTGTCTCAGTCGCTTGGCGGTACCGGGACTCGTCACGACGACGGTTGAAGAGGCGGTGTGGATTGCCGAATGGTGCCATCGGAAGAACATCCGCTACCGCATTGATCGGCGGACGTTTGCCTCGCCTACCGTCGGCGATCCTATTTGTCTGGTACGGATCGGATGATGGGCCGCTCGCGTGGTTGCCGATACTGATAGTGCGCGTGAGGTTAGACCCAAAATCCAGGACGGGTCTTATCAGGTCCAAAAAGATACTGGCGGGAATACCGGACATAGTTCTGTGCCGATTCTCGGATCCAAGCGAGTTCTTGCTCCGTCACGGGGCGTTTGACCTTGGCCGGTGATCCCAGGATGAGACTCTTGGGTGGAACGATGGTGCCTGCTGTAATCAATGCGCCGGCGCCGACTACGGAGTCTTCGCCGATGACTGCGCCGTCCATGATGATGGATCCCATCCCGACCAACACGCGGTTCTGAATCGTACAGCCATGCAGGACCACGTTGTGGCCGACGGTCACGTCGTCGCCGATGATGAGCGGGTGGGTATCGTGCGTGACATGCAACATGCAAAGATCCTGAACGTTTGTCCGGTGGCCGATCCGGATATAATTCACGTCTCCGCGAATAACCGCGTGGAACCAGGCGCTGCAGTCATCACCCATGACCACATCTCCGATAATAATGGCCGTCTCCTCGATAAAACAGGAGTCTGGGATAGTGGGCTTAATGCCTTGAAACGTCCGGACCATGGTCTCAATCTAGGATAGCTGCAGACGGAATAGCAAGTTGGCGCGTTTGACAGACTTTTCGAGCGTCTCGTACACTGCCGGATTATGGCTTCATCACTCATTACACCATCACGCATCAAGCAGGACAAACCTACGATCGGCTTCGTGAACCTGGGTTGTTCGAAGAACCAGGTGGATTCCGAGGTCATGCTGGGGACCTTGGTGGCCGGCGGGTTTCAGCTCACGGGTGACGCACGCGCCGCCGAGGTGGTCATCATCAACACCTGCGGGTTCATCGAAGAGGCCAAGCAGGAATCGATCAACAGTATTATTGAACATGGACGGTTGAAGAAGTCTGGCTCCTGCCGGGTGCTGATTGCAGCCGGTTGCCTGGCACAGCGGTACCAGGGCGAGCTCTTGAAGGAGTTGCCGGAACTGGACGGCGTGGTTGGGACGGGCGAATTCGGGCGCATTGCGGAAATCTGTCGCAGTCTGCTGGCACCTAAAGCTCGTCAACAGCGGTTATGGCTCGCACAACCTCCCTATCTGTATGACGCAGAGACCCCTCGCATCCGCCTGGGGACTCCGCACAGTGCCTATCTGAAAATTGCCGAAGGCTGTAATCGGAATTGTGCCTTCTGCGCGATCCCCATCATGCGAGGCAAGCAGCGGAGCCGTCCGATTGAATCGATCGTGGCCGAGGCGAAGCGATTGGCTCAAGAAGGTGTCAAAGAGCTCAATTTGATTTCGCAGGACACGATCAATTATGGAGTGGACCTTGGCCTCAGGCAAGGCCTCACGGCTCTCCTGCGCGAGTTGGTCACAGTGGACAATGTGCGCTGGGTCAGACCCTTCTACCTCTATCCGCAACAGGTGACCGACGAGTTGCTGGATTTGTATGCCGGTGAGGAACGCATCACAAAATATCTCGACATGCCGCTGCAGCATATCAGCGATGGCATGCTGAAGCGTATGCACCGGTTGGGGGATCGCAAGCATCTGACGAAGTTGGTCGACCGCATCCGCACGAAGATTCCCGGCGTGTTTTTTAGAACGGCCTTTATCGTCGGATTTCCCGGTGAGACCGACGCCATGTTCGAGGAGCTCAGGCAGTTCATGGTCGACATGGAGTTTGATCGCGCTGCCGTCTTCCTCTATTCCGATGAAGAGGGCACGTCTGCTGTTGATCTGAATCGAAAGGTCGATCGTGCGGTGATGGAGGAGCGGCGCAATGAGCTGCTGGCTTTACAAGAAACCATTTCAGCATCCAAGAGTCGCGAATACCTAGGGCGCACCCTAGAAGTGCTGGTGGATGGGATTTCAGAGGAATCCGATCGCTTACTCGAAGCGAGACACGAGAGGTTGGCTCCTGAAATTGATGGGGTCGTCTATTGCGACCAAGGAACGGCCAAGCCGGGTGAGTTTGTTGCCGTGACGGTGACCGATGTGGCGGGGTATGATCTGATCGCTCAACCGGTTGGCCCGGCCGCCGCAGCAGTGCCTGCTCCATCCTCCCCGGCGCTTCTCATGCCAAAGAAGGCTGAGGCAGGCTATCGGTAAGCGGTGGCTCACCAGCAGCCTGCCTCGATTCGTTATACCTTGGCGCTGAGATAGAGCGACGCGCCCCGCCGATTGATCAAGACCAGCACGTTCTGTCCCTTCTTCAGATCTGACGCCGCTCGATCGTAGTCCTTCATTGAAGTGACAGGCTTACGGTTGATCTCTCGGATGACATCACCCGGCATCAACCCGGCCCGCTCCGCTTCGCTCTCGGGATCCACGGAAGTCACGACGACTCCTTGAAGTTTTCCCTTGAGTCCAAGTTCCTGAGCTGTCTCCCGGTCGAGTTCCTGCACCGCGAGCCCAGCCAGTGGCTGGTCCGACGGTCCGGTCTCCACTTTGGCGACCTGTTGGTTGTCTGGCAGCTCGCCGATCGTGACGGACAAGTCTCTCTCATGACCCTCTCTCATGACCTTCACCGTGGCTTTGCTGCCGACGGCACTGCGAGTCACCGCGCGTTGGAGGGTCACGGCGTCTTCAATCGGGGCGCCTTGAAATGCGGTGATGACGTCACCCTGTTTGAGACCGGCTTTTTCGGCCGGTCCATCTTCTTTCAGGTCGGTCACGATGGCCCCATTGCTGCCTTTAAGGTCAAAGGACTTGGCCAAGTCTTGATTCAGGTCCTGGATTCCGATCCCCAGATAGCCGCGCACGACTTTGCCGGTCTTGACCAAGCTCTCATAGATCGGTTTGCTCATACTGGTTGGGACGGCAAACCCCACTCCCTGGTATCCGCCGCTTTGGGAAAAAATCGCGGTGTTGAGGCCGATCAGCTCTCCCCTGGTGTTGACCAGCGGACCACCGCTGTTGCCCGGATTGATCGCGGCATCGGTCTGAATAAAGTCTTCATATTGCGTGATGCCCATACGCCCGCGCCCTAAGGCACTCACAATTCCCAAGGTGACGGTGGAATTCAACCCAAATGGATTTCCGACCGCCAGCACATATTCTCCGACTTGAAGGCGGGTAGAGTCGCCCCAGGTAATGGTGGGAAGGTTGCTGCCATCGATCTTGATGACGGCTATGTCGCTCTTGGGATCGCTGCCGACAATTCGGCCCTTGAACTCTCGCTTGTCGGGTAACGTGATAGTGACGGTTTTGGCGCCATCGATCACGTGGTTATTGGTCAGGATATAGCCATCGGGAGAGACGATCACACCCGATCCCTGCCCGCCGCCGCGCCGTTCTCGAGGTTCCATGGGAGGGGCGAATCGACGAGGCCCAAATGGGGCACCGAAGAATTCATCCGCCCGCCCGCGAGGGTGGGTTGAGTCAGACACTTGTTCTGCCGCACTCGTGGTGATATTGACGACGGCCGGCGTCACAGCCTTGGCCACATCCGCGAAGCCGGCTGAAGGCAGGGATCCGGGCAGGGTGGTGGAACGTTCTTCGACAACCGGCGACGGATTTGAGGCGTGAGAGGTGGTGAGCGAAGCATAACTCCAAATAAGTGTTGCGCCTAGAACGGCGATGCCGGCAAAGGCGCCTACGGATTGCGCTGGTCGATTCATGGGTTCCTCCTCCTAGAAGGCATGGGTCATGTGTGTGTGATGCAATTTGTATCTGACCGTCATGTGGAGGGTACCAGTGCGGGATGAGAACGCTATTAGCTGGGGATTAGAAGTCGTTAAGCTGAGGGCGGCGCCAGTGGAAGCACAATGGTGAAGGTTGACCCCTTGCCGACTTCGCTTTGGACTTCGATGTGTCCGTGGTGCGACTCGGCAATCCAGGCACAGATCGCTAAGCCGAGTCCGGTGCCCTTTTTGGTGTGGGCACGCGCGTCGTCGGTTCGAAAGAAGCGGTCGAAAATTTGCTTATGCGCGTCCTGAGGAATGCCGATGCCGTGATCGCGCACCGAGAGGCGTACGCGCTGGCCGTCCACGCGCAGATCGATTTCCACCCTGCCTTGCGCATAGGAATACTTCACGGCATTGTCGACGATGTTCAGAATGAGTTCCCGCAGGCGGAGTTCATCACCTCGGACCGTCGCCGGCTGCATCGTCTCTATCACCACCTCCACCCCTCGCTCCTGGTCTAGGAGACCGGCTTGGCGCTGAATATCCTCCACCAGAATGTCCAGTCGAACCGGTTCGCACTCTGTTTTGATTTGGCCTAAATCGGCTCGCGACAGGAACAGCAGTTCCTCGACAATGCGTGACATTCGATCAATTTCTTCGAGATTACTTTCCAGGACGGCGATGTAGTCTTCCACGGGACGGGAACGGCGAAGGACGAGTTCGCTCTCGCCCTTCATCACCGTCAAGGGCGTGCGCAGCTCATGCGAGGCATCGCTGCTGAATTGCCGAATTTGCGCAAAGGAGGTCTCCAGCCGCGCGATCATATCGTTGAAGGTGTCGGTGAGGCGCCCGATTTCGTCGGAGGAGCGTTCGGACGTCAGGCGCTGGGTGAGGTCTCCTGCGGCAATACGTTGCGCTGCCACCGTGATGGAATCAACGGGTCGCAGAGCGCGTCCGGCCAAGAACCACCCGCCCGCTAACGAGACGACCAGCGCGATTGGGGCCATCACCACCAAGACCAGCAGAAAGCGGCGCAAGGTTTCCTCGACGCCTTCCAGGGTGGTGCCGACCTGGACAATATAGAGCAATGAGCCGCGGTAGATGATGGGCACGGAAACCAATCGCAAGGGGGGCTCATTGGGATACCTGGCGGATTCGAAGACGGTACTGCCGGTAAAGGCGGCTTCCAGAGCATGGCGGCTCAATGGGACGTCATGTTGCCGAATATTCGGAGAGCGGATCGTAATGGTCCCGGAAGGACTGAAGATCTGGAAGAACTTGTCGATGCGGGTCAGTTCGGGAAACTGGCTGAGAAGTGCCTCTTCGTCGATCAAGGGGAGAAATCCGCGTGTCTCCAAGGAGCGCACCGCGGCCGACGCCGTTTCTTCCAACGACTCATCGACTTGGTCGCGTAGACCTCGGGCCGTGATGGTGTAGAGCACGACGGAGAACGTGAGCAGGATGAGCGCGAGTGCCGTTCCGTACCAGAGGGTGAGCCGGACGCGAAGCGGCATCAGTCGACCTTGAGCATGTACCCACTCCCTCGAATGGTATGGATTAACTTTCGGGCGCGTCCGCGATCAATTTTATTCCGGAGATAATTGACATAGACATCGATGACATTGGTGAAGGTATCGAAATCCTGATTCCAGACGTGGTCGGAAATCATCGGGCGGGTCAGGACTCGGCCTGCGTGGCGCATGAAGTATTCCAGCAGGGCATATTCCTTCACGGTGAGGTCGATGCGCTGTCCTCCGCGGGTGACTTCTCGTGTGGCTGGATTGAGGACGAGATCGTCGATCTGGAAGATCCCGGGAGATTCGGCCGGTCCGCGCCGCAAGAGTGCTCGAACCCGTGCGAGTAATTCGTCGATGGCGAAGGGTTTGGTGAGGTAGTCGTCCGCGCCGGCATCGAGCCCTTTCACGCGCTGGTCCACTTTTGACTGCGCCGTGAGGATCAACACGGGGGTCTGAATTTTTTCTTTGCGAAGGCGGGCGAGCACTTCCAGCCCCGGCAGACTGGGTAACATCAGATCGATCATGATGAGGTCGTAACTGCCGCTCAGGGCCATGTCGAGGCCCTGCGCGCCGTCCTCACAAAGGTCGACGGCGTAACTTTCCTCTTCCAGCGCTCGCTTGATGAACGAGCCCACCTTGGTTTCATCTTCAATGACGAGTACACGCATAGGGAAAACTCGCAGGTCGGTGGATTATACCAGAGGTAAGAGGGCTGTGAGCAGCTGGATGCTGCAGTGTTATGGGAGGTCGAGGGAGACCGGCTCAGGGCGCGAGGCAGGTTGGAGACGACAGAGAGTGCGAATGTCTTTCCAGTCTTCCCCGGGGAGGAGCGTATGCACCTCAGCCGGTGGGAGCCCGGCCAGGGTGATGAGCGTGGCAAGCCGCTCGCCCATGTCCGGATGGGTGGAAAGAAAATCAGGCGGGCCGGCATGGCCATCTGCCCCGTTCTGCATGATG
>JBDTWG010000213.1:0-6388 GCA_040006855.1 Nitrospira sp. | reverse complement strand
GTCACTGAGTATCTGCATCTCTCGCATGCCAACGATCTCCCAAGCTACATCTCGAAGATGGAGTGGCGAGCGACCGACAATGTGACCTTGTACCAAAGCGTCTATTACGGTCCGGACCAACAGGCCACCGCGATGCAATATTGGCGGACGTTTGCTGATTCGACCGTGGAGTGGCGCACGCCGGATTGGCGGGTGGCGCTCTCCTACGATGTCGGGACGGAGAAGATGGCGGATGTGGGAGGCGTTCGAGCGACCTGGATGGGAGCCGCCCTGTTCACGCAACGTCACCTGACGGGTCCCTGGAGCGTTGCGGTGCGGCCGGAATTTTATTGGGATCCTCAAGGGCGGATGACAGAGCGAGAGCAACTCATCTGGGCGAATACGACCACGCTCGAGTACAAAAAACATCTGGGTCGGCAGCTGGTCATTGTGCGGCTAGAGCATCGATATGACCATTCAACGGGTTCGCAAGGCGGGTTTTTTCGTGACAGCTCTTCCTCGTCTGGTCTGCCCGGACTGACCGCGAGTCAGCATCTGGCGATCCTGGGAGTGATCTGGGCGTTTGACTCGGGGTAGGGCTTCATAGGACCATTGTGCCCCGCTCAGCACCAGCCACGAAACGACGGTCCAGCGCATGGTATCGAAAGAATGGATCTCTCAGGAACGAGACGCCGGTCCTTGTGATTCTTCAAAGGTCCCCGTTCCGCATCCCAAGCCCCCGTACGTCATGCCGAAGAACCCACAGTAGGCCCCGGCCTTGAATGCCCAGTCGGCGCGCGTGGCGCTTTCGATTTGTTCGTCATGAATAAGGAAGGAGACGTATTGCGACCCCACCGGGATCATCGCCGGCAGGGGAATGATGACGACATACAGCACCATACCAGACCACCGCAGTCCCTTGGTCTTATAGATCCATTCCTCTCTGCCTGCGTCATGTGGTTCCACTCGATCCGGTTCACCCCATTGAGCGCGTAATTCAGTAGCTGTGGTGATATGTCCTTCGATCCCAATTTTGCGCACGTCCAGGGAACCTCTGGTCTGATCGATCTTCGGATGCTCGCTCGATTCACTGCGACTGCCGAGAGTCCAAGCCCCGAGACCGATGCATCCTTGGAGGGCCAACGACGCGACCCCCAAAATTACAAAGCGGATGTACCCGTGCATAGAAGACCTTTCTTGTGCGATAGCCTGTCGCCTCTTCGCCCGCATCGTCCTCAACTACTGCCATCACGCCTGGCAAAGGACGCACGCGGACGGCGAGCCGCAGACTACTCAGATCTCGCCTGCAAAACAAGAAGGGTCGCGCGGCTTCTGATCCACTTATGGCCGGCGACGGCCTCTCACCAGCTGGCCAGGACTATTCATGAATACCTGCTATGTCGTCCGATCCTCTCGTTCGACGGAGCTTTTCTCGTTCGGCCTCCTCGACGGACTGCAAATACGCCTCGCGACGGCATTCATGAATAATCCGCGCTAGCCTTCTCGGTTCAACAGGCCGGCTCAGAATAGAAGGTTTCAAGGAGCGAGAGCTTCACGTCGAGCATGGCGACTGTGAGAGACATCGAAGGATTGCGTAGTACGTACTCATGCCGGGCAGCCAGGTGATTCATGCGGCGGTCGCTTATGGCCTGTGTATCGTCCTCGCTGCACCACTGCTCCGCGAAACCTTACCTGTTCGACGTGGGAGCCAGAAGCCTCTCGACGGTCAATCCCTCAAGGAGATAGCCAGATGTGCACGTGGTCTTCATATGCGCATGGCATCGATACCTGGATCTCACATCCCCATTGCTGTATATTGCGCCATCTCTTCATAGCGTGATGCACAGGGGGCGCATGATCACCGAGATCGCCGCATCTGAATAGGACCGCTTCACCCTACCTTGGCGGAGAACATGGCGTCCGACCCCATCCTGCCCGATTCGATCTCATCCCACGCCGCCTCGCCCGGGGCGAATACCTGGTGGTCCCGGCTCGCGCAATGGAATCCGACCGTGCTCACGGTAGCGGTCCTCGCGCTGGCGACCGGCTTGCGCATGGCCCTCACCCCCCTCTGGGGCTCGGAATTTACTTTCATTACCTACTATCCCGCGATCATGTTCATTGCGGTGGCCAATGGCTGGCGCCATGGCGCCGGGGCGACGCTGATTTCTGCGGCGCTCTCCGCCGGCTTGTTTCTTGACTTGGGTTCCTTGCCTCGCGTGCAAGGGACAGCCGTGACCGTCTTTATTGCCGTCAACATGGTCATTGTGCTGCTTTCCGAAGCCGTGAGGCGGGCGCGCCTTCGGGCGCTGGCGGAGACGTCCTTAGCGCGGGCTGCAGAGCATCATTTGCGCCGAGAGATGCAAGCGCGGATCGAGGCGGAAGCAGCGCTCCGGACGAGCGAGCGGCACATGCAGTTTGTGACGGATCACGCACCAGTCCTCATTGCCGAATGCGGAGAAGACTGCCGGTATCGGTACGTCAATCAGCAATATGCGGAACTCTTCAGTCGGACGTCAGAGGATGTAATCGGCCGACATCCTCGAGAGGTGCTGGGAGAAGCCGCCTATGAGCAGGCGGCTCCCTTCATGAAAGAAGCTCTTTCGGGACGGCAGGTGAAGTTTGATCAGAAAATTCCTGGCGTAGCTCCAGCCGAACGTCTCCTGCAAGTCATGTACAAGCCGGAATTCAATGATGGCGGTGGAGTGGTCGGATTCATTGCGGCTATTGTCGACATCACCGAGCGCAAACAGGCGGAGCAAGCGCGCGCCACGCTCGCGGCGATCGTCGAATCCTCCGATGATGCCATCATCGGCAAAGACCTCAACGGCGTGATCACCAGTTGGAACCGGGGGGCAAAACGGCTCTTTGGGTACACCGCTCAGGAAGCAGTCGGTCAATCCGTGACGATGCTCATTCCTCCGGATCGGCTTGACGAAGAGCCGCCCATCTTGGAGCAGATTCGCCGAGGCGAGTCGATCGAACAGTACGAAACAGTGCGCCAGCGTAAAGACGGCAGTCAGCTCAATATTTCCCTCACTGTCTCTCCCATCAGGAACGACCAGGGCCAGATTGTGGGCGTCTCTAAAGTGGTCCGCGACATCACGGAGCGTATGCGGGCCGAAGAAGCGCTACGCGAAAGCGAGGCGAGGTATCGAGCCACCTTCGACAACGCGGCCGTCGGCATTGCCCATGTCGGACTGGATGGGCGATGGCTTCGTTTCAACGATGCGACCTGTTCCATCACGGGCTATCCTCGTGAAGAATTGCTGACTAAAACCTTTGCCGACATCACCCACCCGGACGATGTGGATGCGGACTGGTCTGAGGTGCGTCGACTCCTGACCGGTGAGACCGACACCTTCTCCATGGAGAAGCGGTATATCCGACGAGACGGTTCGCTCATCTGGGTCAATCTGACCGCGTCGCTTCAACGGGATACGCAGGGCCGTGCGCAAAATTTCATTTCCATCATCCAAGACATTCAGAGCCGGAAAGAGGCGCAGGCGCAGTTGCTGCAGCTGGCAGATGACTTAGAACGAGGCGTCATTGCGCGGACGAAGGAATTGGCCGTCTCGCAAGAGAAGCTCCGAGCATTGACGACCGATTTACACCTGGCCGAGCATCGCGTCCGGCAAAAACTTGCCACCGATTTGCACGATTATTTAGCGCAGTTACTGGTATTGAGCCGGATCAAGTTGGGCCAAGCCAAACTTGAGAACGTGGCACCGTCGGTGGCCCAGGCGATGACGGAGGTTCAGGAAGTCATGGACCAAGCGCTGTCCTACACGCGGACATTAGTGGCGGAACTCAGCCCGCCGGTGCTGAATGAATTCGGTCTGCCGATGGCGTTGAAATGGCTGGCGGAGCAGATGCAGCAGCAGGGACTCACAGTGTCGCTGGATTTAGAAACCAGGAATTTGCCACTGCCTGAGGAGCAATCCGTACTACTGTTTCAATCGGTGCGCGAACTACTGATGAATATCGTGAAACATGCGGCTACGACTGAGGCGAGCATTGCGGTGGCGCAAGCAGACGAGATCCTCCGTATCACCGTGTCCGACCAAGGCGCCGGTTACGATGTTGCCGCGGCGGAGACGAATTTAGAGCCGGGCTTCGGCTTGTTCAGCATTCGTGAGCGAATGAAGGCGCTCGGTGGACGGTTTGAGCTGCAGTCGACGCCGGGTGAGGGGACGATGGCCACCCTCCTGTTGCCGCTTGCTCACCCGACACTGTCGAGTATCGGGTCAGCCGGTGAACCAGGAACGAATTCCGAAGGAGCAGGTGGCAGCCTTGATAGGGCTGAATTCGGGTCGCCGCCTGTACCTCAGACTCACATGCTCCTGCAGCCTCCCCTGATACGAGTGTTGTTGGTGGATGATCATCTCATGCTGCGCCAGGGCCTTCGAACCGTCGTGAACAGTCATCCCCGGTTGGAAGTCGTCGGTGAGGCGGGAGACGGTCTGGAGGCCATCGACCACGCCCGCACGCTCAAGCCGGACGTCGTGGTGATGGATGTCAACATGCCTCGGTGTGACGGCATCACGGCCACCCAGCGCATCAAGGAAGAGTTTCCCCACATCAGAATCGTCGCGCTTTCTATGCACAACTCTCCCGACATGATGGAGCGGATGAAACAGGCGGGTGCCTCTCACTATCTCACGAAGGAAAGCGCCGCCGGCCAGCTCTGCCGCGCGATTCTCGATGCGATGACCAGTGGTGACTAAACCCGCCATCTCGGACCTTCCTATCCGGGTGCGCATAAGAACGCCATTCCGGAGCGAATCCGTGCCGTTGCCATCACGTCTTCAGCAGAACAGGCTGAAACAGAAACAGGGTGAGACTCGCGCCGATGAGGAGGGGATACGCAAGCGTACAACAAGCCACAAGGGAAAGCTCATTGAACGGTAGGTCTTTCAGGAGGCGCGGAGCTGTTCGGCAATCTTAGGCTAGGAGGGTACGCGTTCAGATCTCAGACGCAGGAATCTTCCCGCAGGAAATAGCCGCGGCCACGTCAGCTGATGCCGTGAGGAATCTGATCTTGCTGCTCGAGGGCTTCGGCGATCACGGCAAAGATTTTTTCAGGAACATGCTCTTTCGGTAGAAAGGCGTTTGCGCCGACCGCCAAGAGCGCAGCCTCCACGTCCCGGCTGTTATGGCAGGACATGCCGATCACAACGGTATCGGGAAGAAGCGCGCGAATGCGGCGGGTCGCCTCGATCCCATCCATGCGCGCCATTCCGACATCCATGAGTACGACGTTCGGGCGAAGGCTTTGGGCCAATTGCGCTGCTGAAATCCCGTCTGCTGCTTCACCGACCACGTGATAGCCGGACCGTTTATTTAAGATCGTCCGTAATGTTTCTCTCAACTGCAGATTGTCGTCCACCACGAGAATCTCGACCATGGGGCACCTCCGCTGGAGGAAACAGAAGGTTACATTTCATACGCTAGCACAAGTTGAGTCTCACGCGAATTGAATTGCGCAACTCGGTGGAGGATTGTTTCCGGCAAACAATCAGTGCCCACTGAATTCCCTGCCGACTTTCTATGTAGGCCGAGTATCTTTCCTGCAGCTTTGTCTGCCGTCATGAGTACGGTTACCCACGTGCTCTATGATCCCTGTGATGTGTTCTCGCCAATCCCCGAGTCTAATGCAAGAGGCATAGCGCTGGGGCCACCCTATTCCTGTGTAGACTGGTCCTGCTCGTTCTTGACGCACTCCCATTCTCAGTGTAGGGTCGCACCAGAGTACAGCCTTAAACATTCATCGGCTCATCCGAGAGGTGGGTTTGCCATACGCACGGTGTTGGTCGTCTTGCTTTCATTCCTGTGTGGGGGATTGCTTGGCTTTGTGGAAAGCCCTTGCGAGGAATGCTTAAGGGCTTCTCAGGAAGAGCTCAAACATTGCCTCGACAATGCCATCAGCCAAGAGGATACAATCTTGTGTGGGGATAAACAGGACGCGCAAACGAAGGTGTGCGAAAACAGTGAGTGCAAAGCTGAGAGGGCGAAAGGCGGTAAGCAGGGTGAGGTCCGGTCGGAGAATAAGCAGAGTTCCGAGCGATGACCTGCGATCGGCCAATCGTCTGAGCATAGCGGTGGTGAGCACGTAGCAAGCCGTTGACAGGCGCGAACGAACGCGTCCGAGCTCGAGAGGAGAACCAGAGGAGATGGGGATGAGCGAACAACGACCGGTGGTGGCGATTCTGGTTGGAGGTGGGCCGGCGCCGGGCATCAACAGCGTCATCGGCGCAGCCACAATTCGGAGCATTCTTGGCGGCTGCGATGTGATCGGCATTCTTGATGGCTTCAAGTGGATCATGGAAGGCAATGCGAGCAAGGTCAAACCGTTGTCGATCGAAGACATCAGTCGGATTCACTTCAGCGGGGGGTCCTGCCTCGGCAC
>JBDTWG010000212.1:0-6388 GCA_040006855.1 Nitrospira sp. | reverse complement strand
GCGAGCCGGTGAGCGGGCAGTGTCTTAATCGAAATTCACGCGTAGGCACGGCAAGCTGAACGACTCGAGAACGCGGCTGGCGATCTTTTTCAGCATCCTGTTAATCAATTAACGGACGACCAAGAGCACGATGACGCCGAGCACCATGCGGTAGTAGGCAAAGACGCTCAAGCTGTGACGTTGCACAAAGGTGAGAAAGGCGGCAATGACGGCCCAAGCGACGACGAACGAGACGACCAGGCCGATTCCCAAAGCGACATAGTCCTGCTGAGTGAAGGACGCTTGGGATTTCAGCATTTGGTAGATCGTGGCGATGATCATCGTCGGGAGCGCCAAAAAGAAGGAGTATTCGGTGGCGACGCGCCGGTCGAGGCCGGCCAGGAGACCACCGACAATCGTCGAGCCGGAACGGGACATGCCCGGTATCAAGGAGACGCATTGGGCCAGGCCAACCCAGAGGGCTAGTCGCGGGGTGACCTGGAGTAGTTCAGTGACTTTCACACGGCTCTGCATGCGCTCGACCACCAAAATGATGATGCCCCCCACAATCAACGAAATCGCGACGGTCGTTGGCGAAAAGAGATAGGCCTTAATCGACTTGTGCGCGACGAATCCCACGAGGGCGGCAGGCAGAAAGGCTAACCCCAATCCGATGACGAACCACAGGTTGGGCTGGGCCTGAATGGATTGCTGGATGAGCGTTCCCCAGGAGGTATTCCCGCGCGCCGCTACCAGCGATCGAAAATCATGCTGTTCACGGAGTGCATGTGACGCCAGCGAGGCGAGCTTGGTGCGTTCGTAGGCGATGATGGCTAAAATCGCCCCCAGCTGGATCGAAATCTCGACATTCGAGGCGATGTCTCCCGTGAATCCGAGGGCATGCCCTACGAGAATGAGATGGCCCGTGGAGGAGACGGGAAGAAATTCCGTCAATCCTTCGATAATCCCGAGAATGACGGCGAGCTCTGGGCCCCAGTTCATCATAATAAAATAAGATGGTAGTGGAGATGCTGGTGGTGTGTGGTTGCGCTGAACAGTCGGTGCATATTCCCAAACTGTTCTCCTGCAGTCAAGCGTCGTCGACTTTTGTGATGAAGGATGTCACAGGCTGCGAGCGAATCGACGGCCGGTGCTTCGCAATCGGCAAACATGTTGACAAACCGTGGGTCTTGGCATACACACAACAAGAGGAAAAGAATCGGATCGGTCCTGATCGAACAGGGGAGGGTCGCATGAAGCATGTGTGGATGGCTGGGCTCGCGCTCGTCAGCGCGATAGCCGTCAGCGGATGCGTGAGTGATAAGAAATACCATGAGGCGCTTGCCGACGCCGATGCCACCAGGAGTGACCTGGAACGTACGCGCGCGCAAAAGAATGCGCTCGAGCAGCAGGTGAAAACACTGAAGGATCTTAACGCCAAGTTTGGGTCGGAAAGCCAAATCGCTCGGGATGAACTGCAGCGAATTCAGCATGGTCGCGACAAAGAGCGAGACACGATTGATGTCCGGACGAAGGAGCTCGAAGACAAGGTCAAGCAGTTGACGGCGCAGAACCGGAACGTCAAGCAGGAGTACGAAGAGGCCCGTCGGCACAACGAACAGCTGAAGTCGCTGGTCGCGCGGTACCAAAAGGAAATGAAGGAACGCTCTCGGTCGTTGTCGCCGAGTATGGGTTCCTCATCCTTGACGGCTCCGTCATCCGGATCAGGCTCGTCATCGACCAAATCGGCTCCGGCGCCTTCTGTATTCGGCACACCCTCTGAGGCGGCTCCGACAATGTCGGTGCTCAATATCAATAAGGCGCCGTCGGCCGATCTGGTCCTCTCCTTGGGTATCACTCAGGATGTGGCCGACCGGATCGTGAGCAACCGTCCCTACAGAGTGAAGGGCGAATTGGTGGCCAAGAATGTCGTCCCGAAGGATGTCTTCGACGACATCAAGGACCGTATTACCGTCAGCCCATAAGTATCTGCGAATGTCCACCTCTCGTGGACCGCGTGATTGAGAAGGCCGCTTGCCGTCAGGGGCAAGCGGCCTTCGTCTTTTCTATCCGATGCTGGCGCGGACTTGCGCGAGCGACCTCCTGCTGCATCACAAAATCGTTTCCTGGTAGAATGCCCGCATTGCTCCACGTAAAAGGTCAGCCATTCATGCGCCGTGTGAGTTTGATCATCGGAGTGCTCGCCCTCGGCCTTGCCATCGCCGGCTACGTGTTTTTTAACGGCGAGCGGCGGGCACCGGTTCGGTATCGCACCCTTCCTGTCGAACGAGGGACGATCGTGTCTCTGGTGACGGCCACGGGCACCATCAACCCCATTACCACGATTCAGGTCGGGAGCCAGGTCTCCGGCATGATCGAAAGCCTCCACGCCGATTTTAACTCCAAGGTGAAAGCGAATCAGGTGGTGGCGCGCATTGATCCTTTCCCCTATCAGGCTAGACGCGATCAAGCGGTCGCGAGTCTCGCCAATGCGAGAGCGGCGTTCGACAAAGCGCGGATCGATCTGGCTCAGCGGCGACGGGAACTGGAACGGGCCAAGTCGCTGATCGGGCAACAATTCATCTCTCAAAACGAAGTCGACGTCGCCCTGACGGCTTCCGAAGGTGCGGCGGCGCAACTGAAAGTGACGGAAGCCGCCGTCAAGCAGGCGGAGGCGATCGTGCAAGCGGCTGAGTTGGACCTGAAGTATACGGTGATCCGTTCACCGGTTGACGGCGTGGTGATCTCCCGGCTCGTCGAGGTCGGGCAACGCATCTCCGCCAGCTTCTCCATTCCCACCCTCTTTTTGATTGCGGAAGATGTGACCAAGATGCAGGCCGATACCAACGTGAGCGAAGCCGACATCGGTGGAGTGGCGGAGGGAAAGGAGGCCTCGTTTACGGTCGATGCCTATCCCGGCGAACGATTCCATGGGCGCGTACGGCAGGTCAGAAATGCACCGATCAACATTCAGAATGTAGTCACCTACGATGTTGTGGTCGAATTCGAAAATCCGGAGTTTCGTTTGAAGCCCGGTATGACGGCGAATGTGGCGATTGTCGTGGCGAAAAGAGAGCAGGTTCTCAAAGTGCCGAATTCGGCTTTGCGTTTTAACCCTCCGAAGGGAGTTCGCGAAGAGGGTGTGGCCGTCAGGCCTGCAGGGGGGGCATCTGGGCCGGCAAGCCGTCAGCGCGTGCTCTGGAAGCAGAACGCGATCGATGAACTGGAGCCGGTCCCGGTGGAGATGGGCATCTCCGACGGGACCTACTCCGAAATCACTGCCGCCGAGGTGAACGAGGGTGATCAGGTCGTGATCGGTATTGAATCTCTGCGCGGAGATCGCAAGGGCGCGGATCTTCCTCCCGGGTTTGGGTCTGGGCAGCAGCGCAGTCCACGGCGTGATCGCGGCATCTAGCAGGATGCGCAAAACGACTGCCAGCTGCGTGCTCGCGTTGCTTACAGGCTCCACGTACCGAAGGAGTATGCGTCGCGTAAGACACTGCCCGCTCACCGGCTCACGGGCGCAGACAAAGGTGGCGCTCATTATTTTTCGCGCCGGGCGCCTCGTTGCGGCCTTGCTGGGCGGCCCTTTTTCGCATCCTGCTTTTCGGTTCCAGTCCTAGAAGGGCTCCGCTGAACGGCGCTGAAGCCGTTCAGTACTGCCAACTCGTAAGGACAGCATGGCTCCCTTGATCGTCTGTGAAAATATCTGGAAGATCTATCGCGTCGGCGATGTCGAGGTGCAGGCCTTGTGCGAGATCAATCTGACCATCGATCGAGGAGAATTCGTCGCGGTGATGGGCACATCAGGATCGGGCAAGTCGACTCTCATGAATATCTTGGGCTGTCTTGACCAACCGACTCGCGGGCGATATCAGCTGGACGGGATGAATGTGGGGACGGCGAAACCGGATGTGCTGGCGGAGATTCGGAATCGACAAATCGGATTTGTCTTTCAGAGTTTTAACCTCATTCCTAGAACCAGCGCCTTAGAGAACGCCCAGCTGCCGCTGTTTTACCGCGGCGTTTCCATCAGAGAGCAGCGGAAGCAGGCCGCGGCGGCCCTGCAGCGAGTCGGTCTCGCCGGACGGGAACAGCACTACCCCTCCCAACTTTCCGGGGGCCAGCAGCAACGCGTGGCCATTGCGAGAGCTCTGGTCGGAGCTCCCTCTATCCTTTTCGCCGACGAACCCACCGGGAACCTCGATACCGCGTCGAGCCGAGAAATTATGAATATCCTGGCGGCACTCAATCGTGAGGATGGGATTACTATCATCCTGGTGACGCACGAACCTGATCTTGCGACCTACGCCTCCCGTGAACTCGTCATGAAGGATGGACAGATCGTGCAAGATGTTCGGCGGGTCCCTCACTTGTCGGGCGTGCCATAGGAAGACGATGCTTCCCTTTATGCTGTTGACCGTCATGACGGCCTTGCGGGTTCTCAGCCGAAATCGGCTGCGCGCCGGCTTGACGATGCTGGGCATTGTGATCGGTGTGGGCGCGGTTATCGCCATGGTGAGCATCGGACAGGGCGCTCGCGCGGCGGTTCAGGCCCAGGTCGCGAGCATGGGGACGAACGTGATCATCATCATGCCGGGGTCCACGACGGTGAGTGGTGTGCGTGGAGGGCAGGGCGGGGCGGTGACGTTGACGGTCAGTGATGCCGCGGACCTGAAAAAACGGAGCCCCTTGCTGTCCGATACCGGTTGGGCGAGGCGAGAGGTGATGCAAATCGTCAACGGGAACCGCAATTGGAACGGTCCGGTCAACGGCATTTCACTGAGCTATCTCACGATCCGCGATTGGTCGTTCATGAGCGGAGGGGCGTTTACGCAGACCGATCTGGACGCCGCGGCCCGCGTGGCGTTGATCGGCCAGACGACGCTTGAAAACTTGTTTGAGTCGAGCGAGGAGGCGATCGGTGCGACAATCCGAATCAAAAACGTGCCGTTCCAGATTGTCGGCGTCTTGGCGCCCAAAGGCCAGTCGGCCCAAGGCTCCGACCAGGATGATGTTATTTTCATTCCGTTCACCACGGCTGAACGGAAAGTCTTCGGCAGTCAGTTCTTAGGATCAGTCGGGGCCTTGTTTGCTTCCACTGAACAAAGCGCCGATTTGCCCGAAGCGGTGGAGCATGTTCGAGAGGTGTTGAGAGGCCGTCACCGGCTGCAGGCCGAGCAGGGGGATGATTTCACCATTCGTACGCAGGTCGATATCGGGAAGGTGCAAGAAAGCACGAGTCAGACCCTCACCGTGATGTTGTTTGCCATCGCGTCGGTATCGTTGCTGGTCGGCGGCATCGGCATCATGAACATTCTCCTGGTCTCGGTCACGGAGCGCACAAGAGAGATCGGGGTGCGCATGGCCGTGGGCGCCAAGCGCGTGCATATTCTGATGCAGTTTCTCATTGAGGCAGTCACCCTGAGTCTGGTCGGCGGCATTGTCGGGGTGATCGTCGGTATCGTCGGCGCCAGACTCACCACTGCAATTGCGGGGTGGCCGACGATCATCTCGTTCGATGCCATCGTCAGCGCCTGTATCTTTTCTCTCGCCGTCGGATTGTTTTTCGGCCTCTATCCGGCCAACAAGGCTGCCCGCCTCAATCCCATCGACGCATTGCGCTACGAATAGCCGTCCGAGCCGCACCGTAGGCCGGCGTCAATCGAGTCTCAAAGAGACGATGTGGCGAGTGCGGGTGAGAGGGCAGGCGGTGTCAGCAGACGGCTCGTTCCAATTCCGCTGGTATCGTTCCGATGACTGAACAGATCTCGCGCGCCGGAGCCTGCTCGTCCTGATTGGCGAGGTCGATGACGAGAGGAACGATATAGGGCGTGCCAGCCGAGTCGTGTGTAATGGTCACGATGGGTTGGTGCAGCTTACGGGAATTAATGACGGAGACGACCGCGCGTTCCCCCGTCGTCAGTGCGACATAACTATAGACCGGGTAGATCCCCATCACCTTGACGAAGAGCGAAACCAATCGGTTCTCGTACTTGCCTTCATGCCCTTCCTGATAGAGCCGCTGTAACGACTGGTGCGGGGTCAAAGGTGAGGCTCCGCCGAATCCCGTCAGCAGTTCGTCATACCGGTCCGTGACCATGACGATCCGTGTCATATCCGATGTGAATGTTCCTCTGGTTTCAGCCGGAAAGCCGCTTCCATTCAAGTAGGCATGGTGCTCCGCCACGATTTGTTCGACTGCGGGGGAGAATCCACCCTGACGTTCGAGCAGGATCGCACCGGAACGTGCGTGAGATTCATAGGTACGGCGGTTCAGCTCTGACAGGGTGGTGGAGGTATCGTGAATTCGTTTGAGAGTGGCTGGAGGCACCTGGAGGAGTCCGATGTCATGCAGGAGGGCGCCGGTGGCCAGGTCCTGTAGAGCAAATAAATCGTATGCCGCGGC
>JBDTWG010000211.1:0-6388 GCA_040006855.1 Nitrospira sp. | reverse complement strand
TCTGCCAACGCCAGGCATCCGCGCACATCTCAGTGAGCCCGCGAGCCGCGCGCCACCCCAATGATGTGAACGCTTGTTTCGGATCCGCATAGCATGACGCCACATCACCAGGGCGACGCGGCGCAATCTTGTAGGGAACCGGCTTCCCGCTCGCCGCTTCAAATGCCCGGACGATGTCCAATACGCTGTATCCGTTCCCTGTGCCCAGATTCACCGTCAAACAGTCCGTCTGACGATCCAGCCGAGCCAGCGCTTCGAGCGCTTTAAGATGCCCCAGCGCTAAGTCGACGACGTGAATATAATCCCGCACCCCGGTCCCATCGGGAGTGGGGTAATCGTTGCCCCACACGTTGAGGCATTCCCGCCGCCCCACTGCGACCTGTGCCACGAACGGCAGCAAATTGTTCGGCATCCCCTGGGGATCTTCGCCGATCAGGCCGCTGGCATGCGCACCCACTGGATTGAAATAGCGCAGAATGCCGATCCGCCAAGAGGCATCGCTGCGGTGCAGGTCACGCAGAATTTCCTCCACCACCAGTTTCGTTTGGCCGTAGGGATTGGTGGCGGAGAGCGGGTGATTCTCAGTAAGCGGCAGTGTCTGCGGATCACCGTACACCGTGGCTGATGAGCTGAACACCAACTGTTTCACCCCACATTCACCCATGGCTTCCAGGAGGCGCAGGGAACCGACCACATTATTGTCATAATAAGCCAACGGTTGCTGAACCGACTCTCCCACCGCTTTGAGACCGGCAAAGTGAATCACCGCGGTCGCGCCACTTTCACGCAACGCCGCCACCAACGCCGCACGATCACGACAGTCCCCTCGTATCACGCGTAGCGACTTGCCCGTGATCCGCTGGACCCTGGTCAGTGATTCCGGATGACTGTTGGAAAAATTGTCGAAGACCGTGACTGCGGAGCCGGCATTGAGAAGCTCCACGCAGGTATGTGAACCAATGTAGCCGGCGCCGCCGGTGACCAGAATCATACGCATCGCCTCCGCGAGGATGGGAATTGGAAATCAGCCTGTTCGGGTGCCTACCATACACCGCCGCTGTTTCACGCACAATGGCGCGCCGCGTTGAAGATACCCGTCGATCCTGGGATCATTTCAATCTAGCGCTTCACCTTGTACTCCGTTACACTTCGTCACTCGAAGAGGAACGACGAATGCGGGACGAACGGACCACTAACTACTACGCCGTACTGGAACTCTCCCCAACCGCCACAGAAGCGGAGATCAAAAGAGCCTGGCATGAGCACATGCAGGTCTGGCATCCTGATCGCTTTGTGCATTCGCCCGCCCTGCATCGGAAAGCCGAGGCCCGCACGCAGTTGATCAACCAGGCCTATCAAACCCTCAGTGATCCCGTCGCACGGACTCGTTACGATGCCGCCAGGCAACAGACTCCGTCTGGCACGCCACCGCCACGACCGGCATCCTCGCCGCGCCCACAATCAACCCCGCGAGTCCGGCAGGAATTACGCGGGCCTCAAACGATGCTGAACGTGACTCGTTTCAGCCATCCGAAAATCATGGTGCCGGCCATTCATCTGCTCGTCGATATTCATGAGCACCTGCCCTATGAATTTAAGGGGCTCGTCCGCATCGCTGGAACCAAGCGACAGGCCTTGCCGGCGGGGGATTACGCGATTGCGGAGGCCCCTGATGTGTTCTGCGTGGAACGCCGGCGCGTGGAGGAGATCAACACGATCTTCTCGAATCCTTCCGACAATCGTCCGCGGTTTCTGCGGGAACTCGAACCCCTGCTCGCCGTTCCGCATCGATTCCTCGTCATCGAAGGGACCATCCAATACCACACCGGCGGGGGGCGGTTAGGCCAGTATCACAAGAACGGCATGGTGGATTTTCTGGATGCGCTCACCGCGCGCTATGGCCTACAGATTATCTATGCCGAAAGTCGCGAAGAGGCCGAAGAACGAGTCGCAAACTTGGCCGCGCTGCACTATGCCTACCACCTTGCCGAACAGCAGGGCCTCGGGCGCTGCCTCACAGAGAATGACGCCTAGCTCGGAAGACACGAGCCGCCTTGCCAGGCTACCAGGATCCTATCCCCCTCCACCTTAATCTCTATCAACCATCGGCCCTTATGCTGGAAGCGCGGCACTACCTGGCTGGTTAATTTTGAGTCGCTTCAACCATTCCTGAGACGAATGCGCGAACGCCTTTGTGGTCGCGTTTATCTTCTCACCCATCCCGTACGACATCCCGCAGGTCACTCGCAATTCGAGGGTTCGTACGGTAAGCTCACGTATCATACAGGCCTTGAAGCCCAGCGAATCCTTCTCTGGTCTGATGGCTCTAATGTCCATGCCGGGAAATATCCCTTGGGGTCAGCGGCTGTCGGCTGCGACTTGAAGGATGAATAGAATAGTTCAACCGTCACGAGAGCCTGAAATCATGTTCATATATCGGTGTATGCCATTCCACCAGCGGAAAGTATTGCTCCGGCCGAGACATCGCTACATGGGCATGCTCCTGGCCATCTTAGTGTCGGGGACGTCGATAGGCACTGCTGTGGCACAGTCACATGACCTCCCTCTCCGCTCCGAGATACAGGTCGCCCAACAAGCAAAAGCCGCGTGGGACCAAGGCACGCTGGACCTGGCGCTCGACATCCTGAACCAAGGCCTGCAAGACAATCCCCAGGCGCTCGCGCTGTATCAACTCCGCGGCGATATGCTCGCCACCTCGCGCCATACCGAAGCCGCACTCGAATCCTACGAGACCGTCCTGGCGAGTATTCCTAGCGCCCTGGAGGTGCGATGGGCCAAATGGAGTGTGCTGGTTCGGTCCGGGCAGATGGAGGAGTCCGTCAGCGAGTTGCAACGCATTTCGGCGATCGATCCCGAGAATCCCTTGATTCATTTGCGGTTGGCGCGTGAACTCCGCAAACTCGATCGCCTGGAAGAATCCTTTCAATCGTATCAGAAGGCCGTGGAACTCGTGCCGGATTTGCTGGGCTGGCGATTAGCCATGGCGCGAGCGCGGTTCGATGTGCTGGACTATGACGGCGCGGACCAGGACGTGCAATTCGTGTTGCAACGAGTGCGGCCGGGTTCCCCGCTTGAACTCTCAGCCAAAAATCTGCTCACGGTTTTCTATGGCTCGACGGAACGAGGCCGACGGTTTGCGCCCACGATGACTCCGGACGCAACCCCCCAACAACTGAGGGACTGGTCGATGATTCGCCACGACGGCTATACACTCTTCGAGGCGGGGCGATATCAGGAAGCCGAACCGATTTATCGCCAGCTCCTCCTCCTCAATCCCATGGATCCCCTCGCCAAGCAGCATCTCGGGCTGATCCTCATGAATCTGGGCCGATGCAAAGAGGCGATCAGCATAATTCCACGAGTGTCGGACCTCGACCCCACCGACGAAGATTATACGGCGACGGTCTATCGCCTCGGTCAATGTCTGGTGGATTTGGAGCGCTGGGAAGACGCCTATATACAATTCAAGACGCTCTACGACGCGACCGTAGCGTTTGAAAAAACGACGAAGGATGTCGAACTCCCACCGGGAACCCGCGTGCTGGATAAGAAGAAACTGATGCGGTGGTTGGATAAGATTCGCCCGCACGTCCCCGACCTCGCGAAGGAAAGTAACGCTGAGGGGACGACCAACCCCTCACCGGGGGAACCCGGCACTCCGGCAATTCCTTCGGAGGCGGAATTGGCCGCACAGACCATCGAAAAGTTACGACCACAGAATACGTTGGATCCGGCGGCGTCGCTCGCAGGCAGAGATGCCGATTTCGCATGGTTCCGATTCGTCATTCCGGCCAAGAAAGTGATGCGGGATGATTCACCGACCGGCGCCCATGACTTCATTCCCTTGGAACCGGGGATCAGTTTCCCCACGACCCAGCACGAAATCTATTTGGTGTTCGGGCTGGTCACGGCCTCATACGATGAAGTGCCGCTGGCCGCTCGCTGTTTCAAGGAAACGTCCGAGCTGAACGGAGAGGCGACGGCCGTTTCACAGGACCATCTCATCATGTCCACTAACGACCAATCCGGCTACTTTTTCCTCTCTCGTCCAGCCACCGGTTGGGCGCCAGGCCTCTATCGATGCGGGTTGTTCGCGGGAGAGCAGACGTCGGCCTACACCCAGGTCGATGAGGTGCGGTTCCGCATCGTCGAGCCTATCCGACCGTCGTGACAAAACGGGCCTCGCACATGTGTAGGCGCCTCGTAGGACCCGAGGCACATCTCGTCAAGCATTTCCTATAGCGGGTAGGTGAGGAAGGTTGGATTAGCCCCTGTCTAGCCGCGGCGCGATCGTATCAAATACCGGCCGGCAAACGATTCTTCTGGTAGCAGTCGTTTCAAGCCCCACTCGGGGTGATTCAGGGCGTCCGTTGCGCAGGTCATCGGCTCAATGGCCAACGCACGTCGCGGAGCGTCGGCGATGGCATCGCCGCTGTACACCACGACCGCGGAGAATGAGCGGTCCATCACGATGTCGATCGCGCGGCTACTGCCCACATGACGAAGGGACGCCGTGGCCATTCCTTCTTCATCGCGCTCCAATTCCACATAACAATGATTGAACCGGCGGCTGCCAACGCTCCGATAGTGACGATAGTCCCACTCCCTGCCCGTCACGTCCAAGATTGTTCCCGTGGGCGCGAGCCGTTCGTTGAATTCTACATATCCCGCGCATGGGATCTTGACCTCAGCCTCGTCGACCAGCGCCGTGCCGACCGTAAAATAGGGATGAAAGCCGACCCCCACCGGCGCCGCCTGCCGACCGGCGTTCTGCACGGCGAATGAGCAGGACAGACCACGATGATCCAACCCATACGTGACGCTGATGGCGAGCGAAAAGGGATACCCCCTGCGTCCATAGGTTTCGGCATCGAGCGAAATATCGAAGGTGACGCGACCGGGCTGAAGGTCACGGACCTTCCAAGGCAAGGTTCTGACAAATCCGTGGATCGCGTTCGGTCCTTCCTTGTCGTTTCGTTCGAGTTGGAAGGTCTGCCCGTCGAACGAGTAGCGGCCCTCGGCAACACGGCCGGGAAACGGAATGAGGACATCCCCCTGCCCGCCTTTTTTGTGCGTCCCTCCCGAATAACCCCAGACGATATCCGTCTCCCTCCCATCGACCTCTGTCAGAGAGTACCGCCGCAATGAAGCGCCCCAGGGCGAGACAACCACTCGCTGGTTCCCCAAGGAGAGAGTCAGTTCACTGTCTGGCGTGGGATCGATCATCATCGCAACATACTTCTCAACCTATTATATGACTGGCAGCACTGCTCACCGATGGATCACAAGCCCTTTGCCGTCAGATAGTCAAATCGCTTCCGAAAATCATCCGGTGACAGGCCGACCGTATTCGCGAGGCGGGACAACTCTTTCGGCTGATTCAGGTCCTCCGCGGAGAGGCGAATCATATATCGGCGGGCAATGATGTACGATTCGGATTCTACGTCCACCATGCGCACGCGTGTGCGGCCTGTCGCCGGATCCAGAATGTGGTCAAACGGGATCGGGATAAACCGGCCATTTTGGATCGACACCATGGCGGCATTCCCCCCCTCCAGGAGAAATTGCGCCGCGCAATATCCCAGATCCCGGGTGTATTCCATATCAAAAGAAATGGGATCGGCACAGCGGAGCTCGTAGCCGATATTTTTGTCGACGACCGTGATCTTCATGCCCAGCGCACGCAGGGCTTTTTCGACCGCCCGTTTGAGCACGAACCCAAAGTTGATCTCCGCCAGTCGCACATGCCCGTGCTGGTCCCGTTCCACATCTTCCAATCCTTCGAGGTCCTGCTGATCGAGGAATTCAACCAACCCTTCCGCCAATACCGCCACGCCGTCCGACCTCCCGGCGCTCTGCCGCTTGATGATCGCACCGGCCAGGATATCGACCAGCATGGCCAGTCGGATGGGCTTATGCCGGAATTCCTCGGGGATCAGCGTCAAGGTCGCGCCGGCGGCCTTGCCGATGCCGAGAGCCAGATGTCCGGCCTTGCGCCCCATCGTCACGATGAAGTACCAGCGCGAGGTCGTCTCGGCATCGACCATCAAGCTCTTCACGAGCTCGACCCCGATGTGGCGGGCAGTCTGGAACCCGAAGGTGGGAATTCCATGCGGTAGGTCCAGATCGTTATCGATGGTCTTGGGTACATGCACCACCTGGAGACGACCGGCGGCCCGCTGTTCTAACTTCAGCGCAGAAAAGGCCGTGTCATCACCGCCGATGGTGATCAGCCTGGTCACCCCGAGCTTGGCCAGTGACGCAAGACAGGCATCCAGATGCTCCACTTTCTGCGTGGGATTCGCGCGCGCCGTGCCGAGGCAGGACCCCCCGCTGAAGTGAATCCGACTGATGTCTTCGATCGACA
>JBDTWG010000210.1:0-6397 GCA_040006855.1 Nitrospira sp. | reverse complement strand
TCCAGCCTTCGATGATCCAAGGATACCGAAATGGGTCCAGCACTTCTCCTACCGCAGGAAAGTTCTGCTGCGCGCGGACGATCACCACCGGGTCATCCTTCCCGACATACTTGCCTGCAATGAGCGAAAGCCGCTCCGTTGAGGAAGCTGCAGCAATCGTCCCATCCGCCCGAGAGAACACAAATTTGATCGTGTACTTGCCGGGGGAAACGATGAACATCAACATGTCGTACAACTCTTCCGGGCAATCAAACGTGATCTTCTTGTGCTGATAGATATCGTGCACCTCAAACCGAAACCCTTGATGCAGCGTCGGGGCAATGACCAGCCCCGCCGTCGTGAAGGGATCGGCGAACATTTTATACAGATGAAGATTCGTTCCAAGAGCGGTCTCTGGTAGCGTTCACGCCGTTCGCGATCTTTCTGGACACGATTCACCGGGGCGGCGAAGCGTTCCTCGTCGCCCTGGGCGTGGATGTGAGCGGCCAGAAGATGGCCGTGGGGTTTGGGCAAGGCTCCTGTGAGAATCACGAGATCTGTGAGGCGCTGTTCAGGGATCTGGAGCGTCGCGGTCTGGCGCTCTCCCGGCGGATCCTCTTCGTGACGGATGGCTGGAGCGGCCTGCTCAAGGCGCTGCGGGAACGGTTCGGCAAGAAGCTGGTGCATCAACGCGGCGCGATTCATAAAAGCCGGAACCTACAGCGGCACTTGGCGAAGCCCTACCGCAAAGATGCGCATCGCAAGCTCATCGCCGCGTTGGAACAAACGAGCTACACCGACGCCAAGCAGATGCTGCGAGAGCTGGAAGCGTGGCTGCGGACCAAGAACGAGTCAGCGGCGGATTCGCTCTTGGAGGCCTTCGAGGAATCGCTGACGCTCCATCGGCTGAAGGTGCCGGCGCGGCTACGCAAGACGCTGATGTCGACCAACCCGATCGAGAGTATGTTCTCGCTGGTCCGTCACAGCGAGCGGAACATCACCCGCACACGAGGGAGCGCCATGCTCCAGCGATGGCTGGGGACGGTGTTGCTGTACTGCGAGAAACAGTTTAGGCGGGTGAAAGGCGTCGCGGGGATTGCGCAGGTCCTTACAACCATCGAGGCTGAGCACGCGGAGCCGCAGTCCACTCCGACGAAGAAGGCGGCATAACAAAACATGGGAGCCGCTCAGGAAATTTCAACGAACTTATCGACAACCTCTGACAAAATCAGGCAGGTTGATTTGCTTGTCGATCCGGGAAAGGAACGTCGCATCGTCTGCAACCGTCAACGGGTCCAACTCAAGCGGCACGACAATCTCGGAGAGTGGCTCGGCTCGTGCCAAAGCTGGTGTTGGACCAGTGAGATGGCGCTCACCTCGCATCGGTAAGCGCGGCCTCAGATCCACACCGGTACCCTCCAATTCGTCGAGAGCTACGGTCCACTCTTCCTGCCGGAGCATACCTTCCCAGGCTATGTAACAACTCACGCGGGCCAGATGCGGTTGTTTTCGCTCGCTAACACAAACTGCAATCACACGAATCTTTGCAGCCTTGCTCGCGACGACGGCAAAGAGAGATATATTTCGCACCGTGCGCACAGTGCGAAATCGCTCACCTTGGCCAGTGATTGGAACGCATGACAACGGAATCGTCCTGAGTTCGGCAACAATTACACTGGCACTTTACTTGCGTATTACGTAGGAGTTCTGAGTGGTATTGTTCCGCCCTCTACGGGCGGGCTGGGCGAGGCTAAGCTGTTGGCCTGGGAACTGGCACGTCGACATCATTCACATGCTTTCAAGCCCGCACTACCCGCTGTGTGAGGCAGGCAAACGGCACAGGGTATCTGGACTCACCGCCTCCCGTATGGTTGAATACCGTATCATTTGCGAAGCCAATCCCACACGGTGCAATCACCGACGATGCCAACGAGTGTCCTGCCGTTAGAAGTCTAATTCTCTGGGCGATGACCAATCTCGAGACGACTCATTCATCCGGCAGCATGCAGAGTGACGATGGAAGTACAATGGCGGCACGATGGTTCAAGAGCCTTCTCGCATGGGTGATTGTCACCGCTGTTGTCCTGATCGTGGCGACAATCGTTGTCGTTGATCTTGCCGACACACTCGTGGTCGATGAGACTGCCGCACGAGACCGCCATGCCGCATTTCTCCGCGCAGCCGGCGCCATGAGCCGGTCCATTCAGGAATCTGAGCAGAGTCGCCATCTGGAGACAATCGAACGGACGGGCAGAGAAATCCTCCAACTGCGTCCCGGTCTTCGCCGTCTAAGCTACTTTGAGATCACGGAGAACCGAAGCCCGCTGATTTGGAGCAGTGATACCGACCATGCGCCGGACGTGCTTCCTGTCTCTGAGGTCAGCGAATTGAAAGCGGGACGCTCAGCCAGCTATTTCGATACATCGACGGATGATCGCGCCTGGATAATCGCGGCGCCGATCACCATCAAGGGCCAGATGATCGGCGCACTTCGGGGGCGCTTCTCTGTGGCGAAGTTCGATCGCATCACAGCGGAGGAGCGGGAGCATGTTCGTTTGATCGCAGTCGTGATGGTCGCCTTGACGTGTCTTACATTTTTTATCTTAGTCCAGCGCCAGATCCATCGGCCAATTCATCGTCTGCTCGAAGCCATGCGAAGGGCTGAAGGAGGAGATCTGACGAGTCGGACTGCTCTGGAAGGACCCTCCGATCTTCAAGAAGTATCACGTCAATTCCACCGGATGCTGGACCGGGTCCGAGCCGCAATGAACGAAAAGGAACAGCTGCTGGAAGAAATACAACGCTTCAATACCACTCTGGAAACCAGGGTAACGGAGGCCACGAACGCGCTCGAGCAGAGTCATACCATGCTGGGGGAGGCTCGTATCCAGGCCGAACGCAACGAGAAGTTGGCGGCTTTAGGGGAACTCTCTGCCGTGATCGCTCACGAACTTGGTAATCCGCTCAATGCGATTTCGGGGCATCTTCAACTGTTGGAGAAAGCTTCCGACAGGGAACAGCTCCGGCGGCACCTGACTATTCTGAAGTCGGAAACAGACCGGATGGTTTGCACCATTCAAAATGTGTTGGATTCAACACGGATTCAGGCAGAGACAATCCCTCTCGATATGAACGCCATCATCCGCGAGGTGCTCGCCGTGGTGACCCCGACGGCGGAAGCCCAAAAGATCACGCTCAAAACCAACCTGTCACCTCGACTACCTCTTGTCATGGGGGATGCACGGGCTCTTCATGGTTTGGTGTTTAATCTCATCACGAACGCGGTTCATGCCATGCCACGCGGTGGCGAACTGGACCTTACTTCCACTGACATGGTGTACGGTGAACTCAACGGTGTCGTCGTGATACACGGAAGCCCGAAATTGAATTGCGGAGCTGTGCGGGTGTTGGTGCGAGATACGGGTGCCGGCATTCCAGAAAAAACGCTCTTGCGCATCTTCGAACCTTTTTATACGACTCGCCATCACGCCGGCGGGACCGGGTTGGGGTTGACAATTTGCCAACGTACCGTGTCTGCTCACGGAGGACGGATCATCGTTCAGAGTGCGGTTGGCCAGGGCACGCAATTTATCATCGACCTCCCTGCCGCCATACAGGGCGCCCCGGAAGGAGATACTAGTGGACACTTCGAAGGGTTTGGCCCTCATCGTCGATGACGATCGGAAAAATCGCGAGTTGTTGGCTGAAGCGCTGGAACAGGCTGGATTCCAGGTCGAACCGGCTTGCGGAGGTGAGGAGGCGCTGGTGAAAGGGCAGACGCGTGCATTCGACGTCGTCATTAGCGATCTCAAAATGGCTCCCTTGTCGGGGATGGATGTGTTGGATGGATTCCGCAAGACGGCTCCTGAAACGCCGGTGATCTTGTTGACGGCCTTTGGATCCGTGGATGCGGCGATCCAGGCGATGAAGCGCGGCGCGTTCGACTACATTACGAAGCCCGTCAATCTGGATGAACTGATCGTGGTCGCGAGCCGAGCGGTGGAACATTGCCGACTTGTCAGAGAAAACCGGCATCTCAAAACGTCCCTGAGTCAGCACTCGCGTACGGCCTCCATGATCGGACAAAGCCGAAACATGGTGGAGGTCTTCAAACTGGTCGGGAAGGTCGCTCCCAGTAAAACCGCCGTCCTGATCCACGGAGAGAGTGGAACCGGCAAAGAACTGATTGCCCGGGCGATCCATGAAAATAGTCCCCGCGCATTAAAACCTTTTGTGGCCGTCAACTGCAGTGCCATGCCGGACGCGCTGCTGGAGAGTGAGCTGTTTGGTCACGCGAAGGGGTCGTTCACCGGCGCCCATTCGCTCCACAAAGGTTTACTTGAGGAGGCCAGCGGCGGGACATTTTTTCTCGACGAAGTCGGCGATCTTTCTCCGGTCGCGCAAGCCAAACTACTCCGTGCGCTACAGGAAGGGGAAATCAGGCGAGTGGGAAGCAACGAGACCATCACTGTGGACCTGCGCGTGATCGCCGCCTCGCGCAGGCCTCTTCCACAACTGGTGAAGACAGGCCATTTCCGAGAAGACCTTTTGTATCGTCTAAACACAGTCACACTCGCGCTGCCGCCTCTTCGCGAGCGACCGGAGGATATTCCTCTCCTGGCCGAGTTCTTCCTCTCGCGTTACGGGGCCGATAAGGACGTGCGGATCACCTCCCTGTCTCCAGCCGCCATGCAAGCGCTCATGAAATATCGCTGGCCCGGCAATATTCGGGAACTCGAGCATGTGATTGAGCGAGCAGTTGCACTGGCCACGCATTCGATTCTTTCGGTGGACGATCTCGCTCAAGACGTACGGGAAGAAACTATTCACGGCGGAAAGTCTTTGCCTGATCTGCCCGGAACGTTGAGCGCGCTTCAACGGGAACGTGTCCTCACGGTCCTGGAATCGACCAGGGGAAACAAGGAACGCACCGCACGCCTACTCGGCATCAGCCGGCGGACCCTATATCGGTTTCTCGAGCGGTACGGCCAGGGCAAAATCGCCACTCTCCCCTCCGACCAAGCCTAGGATCCAATCCTCTCCACGGCAAGATAGGTTTCTCATCTCTTCACCAGGCTTGGGCTTCAGAGTAGGGCCTGTCTATGCCTGGCTGACACTCTATGCCATCCTGACACCAGGGAATGCTCGAGAGCCTCCTTCCTGCTGGTGCTGACCAGGCTCAATCCTGAACATTTTGACCACCACATCACTCCGTCCTGCCTTTCTGCCACGCATGAGTAGGATGATTCTCCGGCTGACTCCAAGAACCCCAATGTATTCGGTCAAGGAACTTCATTGACCATCTTTTGCATGGCATGGCCCCTGGTTTTATTCGTAGCCTGCTTGCGGCGACCTTGCCGAGGGATATGGCAGTTTGGAATCTCAGCTTCCGAGTCCTTGGAGACTTCCTTGCTAGCCACCTGACAGAGAAGGCAACGGTGAGTGACGTGGCGCCTCGACAATGAGTCACCATTCGACATCTCGACATGAGTTGGAAATTGAAGACCCGCGCGTTCGTCTTTCCCGTTTTCCTGGGATGGATCTGCCCGAACATCATCCCGCAAGTCGATTCCTCCGTCTGCGCGAACCCCGCTCCAGAGGCATGACAATAGTAATACAGCTGAGGAGAATTCTCTCAACCATCAGAGTTCCTGCTACGGCACAGCGCAGTGACCCAGCGCATTATCGCTCTCAGCCTCGTGCACCCCAAGAGCATGACTGATGGCGGTGTCGGCACAGGCCTCAATGTTGCAATACTCGGCCAGCTTGACGACTTCATGGAGATGATGGTTCCGGAAATACAGTAGCGCAAGTCGGTCAGGATAACGTCGTGCAATGGAGATGAGATCATGCCTAAAGCCAAGCCGTGGACCAGTCTTCTCATACTGTTTGGAGCGGGGACGCTCACTGGAATCATGGGGACTGGACTGTACTTGGATGACAGCGCCGGGACCTGCCAAGGAGAACGTGGGCCGGTTGCACAGCGTGAGCAGGTCATGAAACGACTCGTTCATGAACTCTCCCTGACCGCAACACAGCAGGCGGATATCGATCCGATCGTCAAGCGCGTCCATCTTGCGATTTTGGAACTACGCTTCGCGCATCAGGCGGAAGTGGAGGACATCCTTACCCGTGGAATCACTGACATAAGCACAACGCTGTCCCCTGATCAACAAGATGAATTGGCTGAACTGTACGGACGACTCCAGTACTGTTGGCAACGATCACGCACATACATCGCCGAGGCCAAGAAGACCCTCAGTTCACAACATCGTCAAATCAACCGGCCTCGGCAGAAAGAATCGCATGTGGACAGGGAACAGTCCGTTTCGGATGCGCAGGCATTATAAACAAGCATTTCGTCCATACTCATGCAGATGCTCCAACCGTATTCCCGGCTCGGAAGTTCGAGCCTATC
>JBDTWG010000209.1:0-6434 GCA_040006855.1 Nitrospira sp. | reverse complement strand
GCCGATCCATAAGTCAGTTGAGCCCATCGTGGTATTCAAGAAAGCGAAATGCTTTCCGTTGGCAATGAGTATGGACAATGCACTGATGAAGGACAGCGTCAGCTCTGTTCAGCGTGGCTCACCGCAGCGCATAACGCCATACACCGGATCTGTACCGACCCCGAGACGCCTTACAGGAAGAAAGTAGATAAGGTTGTTTCACGCAATCACGGACTATCAATTTATACAGCAGTTGGTGAAATAGCGGCTGTTCTTCGGGCCTTATTGATTGATGCCGATAGAGGTCTTCTGGCGTCCGTGGCTGACAGAGCTAGAGCCGAAACATTCGACGATTTCCTGGATCACGCTGAGGCTTATGTCAAAGACGACCGGAAAAATGAAGCGGGCGCAATTGCAGGTGTGGTCTTCGAGGACCTGCTCCGCCGCATCTCCACCAAAGTGGGTTTAGTAGAGAAAGATGCCAAACTGGATGCTTTGATTTCCGGCCTTGCTGCTCGTGGTGAATTAACCGCTGTGAAAGCGAAACGAGCGAGAGCTGCCGCAGACGTGCGAACCAAGGCCACACATGCGCAGTGGAGTGAGTTCGAACTAGCCGACGTTCAAGCCACTATAACCTTCACGCGTGAACTTATAGCCAGCAAACTAGACTCGTAGGGTAACCGAGTTCAGAGTGGCAATTTTTGTGTTTGTGCTGGTCCTAGACGGCCGATAGATGATGGTTCAGAATCCTATTCCATATCCTTAAATGCACAGCCCGCTCAATACATATCCCAACATTTCCGTTCTGAGGGATTCTGAACTATGACAGCGAGCGACTAGCCGTCCGTTCTTTAACACCGATTGGAATCATGCACGTCCATTTCTTAGATTCATCTGGGTAGGGGAGCCAAATATCAAGGAGGCTGTTGGCAGTGGCCAACAGCCTCCTCTCTTTATGCTCCATCAGTCGTGCATGGTCATAAGTGGCTCTCGTAGCTCAATGCCCGCAAGACAAGCACCCTTCGAGCAATGCTTCAAAAAATGCTCCCGGTACTCCATACGCGGATAGCCTAGACACCAATCTGCTGGAGTCTCGGCTAGATGACCTTCCCTCTCCTCGTCGGTTGGAACCAACCATGCCGGAGATTGCCGATTCATCGACAGCCGCCTTGAGGAATCCTTATGGCTCCTCAACAACACAGACTGGACAATTCCACTAAACGGTACTTTTAATTTAAGATAGAAGGTGAATGAATCTTACAAGTGACTTCATTCCCGCACCACTGCTTCGCAACCCACACCTCATGACGCTGGTGCCTCGGTATTGGCCGAGGAGCCATTCTCGGTGGCGTATCCCACAAAGCGAGCGCCTCTTCACCACACAAAGGGACACCCAGCTCTTGGGACTCTGCCACTGGCAAGGCAACCCTATAGCCTCGCCCACCATCCTTCTAGTCCACGGTTTAGAAGGATGTGCAGAATCCCACTACATGCGTGGGATCACGGCTAAAGCTTACAGGTCAGGCTTCAACGTCATACGGATGAATCAGCGTACATGTGGGGGCACTGACCACCTTACTCCCACGCTGTATAACAGCGGGCTCAGCAGCGACTACCGGACAATCCTCCGTGAACTCGCGGTAACAGACCGACTGAGCAACATCTGGCTCGTGGGCTATTCGATGGGCGGGAATCTTGTGCTAAAGGCCGCGGGTGAAGTGGGCGGATCCGATCCGGCATTGGCGGGCGTGGTGGCAGTCAGTCCGAACATTGATCCCACGCGATGCGTTGCTGCCTTGGAACAGCCACGAAATTGGCTCTATCATTGGCACTTTCTCTCAGCCCTCAAAGCCCGAATGAGACGGAAGGCCAAACTCTTTCCTGACGAATGGGACTTGGCCCCACTGCGGTCGATCAGAACCATCACTCAGTTTGATGACTGCTACACCGCCCGCGAAGGGGGGTACGCGAATGTGGCTGATTACTATCATCGTGCTGGAGCTCGTCACGTGTTGCACAATATCGCTGTTCCCACAGTGATTATCACCTCCCAGGATGATCCCTTCATTCCCGTCTCCATGTTTGACACACCGGCGATTAGACATAATCCGAACATTACGACAATGATATCGCGCTACGGCGGACATTGTGGATTTTTCCAGAGATGTCGCCCAGGGGAGGATCGCTTTTGGGCGGAACACAAGATTATGGCACTGCTTTCAGCACAGTCGAAACTCGGGCAGTAGCACGGGGACTGTACACCTCCGAGCGATAGGGTGGCCGCAGCGGCCTCTGCGTACGACGCACATGCCCTGGTGATTCCTGCAGAGGGGAGCCGTCTGGATGCCGGCCATGTCCGTCGCTTAGGTCGTGGCCTTGATCACCGGGGATGGCTTATTAAATTGCTCCTCCAACCCCAGATGAGGTCTTGCGAGAAATGCTGCCGCCAGTTTTCGGCCCTCTTCGTAGGCTGGCTGTGCGGCATGCCATTCCGCAACCGGTGGATTGACCGGAAGATTGACCATGAATTTTGTGCCGTGACCGACCTCACTGGTGACTTCGAGATAGCCACCGTGCTCTTGAACGATTTGATGCGCAATGGTCAGGCCAAGCCCCGTTCCTTCGCGCTCCCCGCTCTCATGCTTCGTGGTATAAAACGGATCGAAGATATGGTCGAGATCCCCTGGCTCGATCCCTGGCCCACTATCTTCCACTTCAATCTGAACCCAAGGATCATTGGCCGGTCTGACCAGTTTTCGCGTTCGGACAGCCAGCCGCCCCCCTTGTTCGCCGCCGATCGCTTCCATCGCATTGATAAAGAGGTTCAACAGGACCTGTTTGATTTGTTGCCGATCCAGCTTCACGTAAGGAAGATCGGCGGCCAAATCTTTTTGAATCGTGATGGCTTTGCTGCTCGCCTTCACCTCGATAAAGTACAGGCATGAGGACACCACGTCGTTTAGGTTCTCCTGAGTGAGCTTCGGCGTCATGTACCGTGCATAGTCCAAAATCTCATGGACGAGCCGTTCGATTCGTTCAACGTCTTCGCACACCACCTGGCTGAACTGCTCCATAAATTCCACGTCGTCCCGTCGTTCAGGCGCCAACTGGACAAATGTTTTGATGGAGGTCAGGGGATTGCGAATCTCATGCGCAAACCCGCCGGCCATGGTTTCGAGTGATCGCAGGCGGTCGGTCCGTCGCATCAACAGTTGTGATCGGCGCAAGTCCTCATAGAGCAGCGCATTGTCGATCGCAATGGCGGCATGTTGCGCCAGTGTTTTGAGAAGTCCCAGTTCCTCAGTCGAATACATGCCATGATTGGATCGACGTCCCAAATTGCAAAACCCGACGAGCCGCTCCTTGCTGATCAGCGGAATGCAGACTTCTGACTCCAACCCTTTCAACGTATCGAGCAATCGCAGGTAGTCGGTATCCGCCTTATCGTACTCGATCTCCTCTCGAACGAGCGCCGTCTCCGTTCGCAACAAGGCCCTGGGGAATTCACCCTCCATCTTGATCGGCGGCACCAGAGAATCACGGGTACCAAACCCATACGATGCGGTCAAGCTGTATATCCCCTGCTCCTTGTCCAGCACGTATACCGACGCCGTCTTAATGTTCATCACGCGCGCCAGCGTCTGAACGATTTCCTTCGTGAGTGATTTCAATTCGAGAATCGCCACAAGCGACTTGGAAAATTGAACCAGGGTATCGTACGCGTCATAGCGCTCCCGAAACAGGGTTTGTCCGATTGCCTGCTCTACGCCCTTCTGAAGGTTGGCCAATCCGCTCGATACAATGACGAACAAACCAAACAGCACCCCCGCCAAAAAATAGTGGAACGTGCCGGTAAAGATTCGAATGACGAGCAAGATCATCATGTACGCCGGAATCAGCCCCATGAGCTTGATGGACAGCATCACTTTGGGGCGGGTCGGAATGAACGACACATCCATCAACTCGTAGCGGGCAATGGCATAGGCGACGACCGTGACCGATAGACCCGCGAGCAGATAGCCTACGGGATAGAAACCCATGCCGTAGTTCTGCAGGAAGTCGAAGGAGGCCATGAACCCAAGCGCAAGAGCCGCCAGTGTATATTTCAATTGTGCAGCCAGCAGCGGGGATGAGCGGACATGGAGGCGGTACCCCTGATAGAGGCGATGGAGCGTCAGGCAACCACCTGCCACCACATAGAGGACTAACGCCGGATGGAGCACTCCGGCCTTCGGGTATCGTCCCCAGTAATAGATGTAGTGGCCGTCGAATAAATAAGAAGTGGACACCAGTCCCGCAAACATGCCGCCAAGGGCATAGTTCCAGGTGATCAGGCGATCGTTGGAAGCCCATCCGGTAAGACTCTGCGCAAAGTGATAGGCCAACGCGGGCAAGAGCGCAATGCCGACATAAATGACCTGCATCCAAAAGAGCGCCTCATCTTCGTGGGACGCCGAGAACAGCATGAAACAGCCGAACAACCAGAAGCAGGCTGCCCCGCACACTCCGCTGAATAGGATATTAGTCGTCGAGCGGGGATTGTTGCTGAGTACCCACAAGGCGCAAATCAGGAATAGTGTTCCGGCGAGCAGCGGCGGCGTCGAGTGTCCGGTAGCACGATGACTGAGGACCGCGCCGATCGAGGTGGCCACCACGATAATGGCCAACACAATGGCATACCCGAGCCCCTTGTTCAGTACGACACTGATGTTCATCAGTCGATACCGAACGATCGTATAAGCCATCAGCGCCGTATACATCGTGATGAGCACGGTGCCGTAGGGCAGCAGCGGCACTCCATACCAGAGCGGGAAATTCGTCGCACCCCCTGCATAGCCAATAATGCTGGCGGCCAACATATAGGCGTATTGATGCCGCCGGATCCCGTTGGCGTCTCGAAGCGCCACGCCTACAAGAGAGGTGGCATAAACGACGTACCAGACAAAATACAGGAGAAACAGATGGAAGAACGGACCGGGTACCGGCCAGAAGGAGAAAGACATCGCAGGATGAACCCCCGCCACAAACCACGGCGTGGTATCGAGGAGCAAGAACAACGCGGCGAGAGCATATCCGATTTTCAGCGTCTTGATGTGACGAGTCGCGATGTCGAGAAAGGTGACCGTGTGATGGAAATAGAGGATAGGAATGAGAGTAGCACCGGCCATGAGCAAGCGCAGGAGACTGAGCGCAAGCTCTTTTGACTCGGTGGTGAGCTGCCACCCGCAGTAAAACACGCTCCACGTGGCAATGCTCAAACAGTACAGCCCATAGATCCGGTTGCGCGGAGCGCTAGGATCCCGGAAATACACAAACACACCGAGCCCTGTCGCAGCCAGGGCATTGACCAGTGCGCTGAGGGCGAGCACGTTCATTTCAGGCACTATAGCATAGACTGATCTCCATGATCATGCGGCGACAGTAAGGCAGGCCGCGCTCTTTTCGGCCACGGCAATGAGCGCTTGGTTTCCGAATGTGGAATAGACGCGCGGATGAGAGGCACCCGCGGCTCGCAACAGCTGTTCCAACTCAGCCTGGTGGAGAAAGTTGAAAATGCCCTCACCTTCACGCGCCTTGATTCTCCCGGAATTGTCCAGGAGACGACGCCCTTCCTCGACTTGATCGGGCGTCTGCGCCGTTTCCACGAAACTGCGATAGATAGCCGAGAGGTCGGCATAAGGTTTCAGATTGGAGAGGACGAGCCTGCCCTGCGGCCTCAACACCCGTAAATACTCACGCAGGGTAAATAGCGGGTCACGCACATATCCAATCACCAGATTACACACGACCCGATCAAAGCTCTGATCGGGAAACGGCAATGGCGACTCCAAGTCAGCCCGGCAGACTTGCATCGCCATCGGCACGTATGCTCGCAATCCCTCGTGAAATTGGCCCTGCAGAGTGGTCCCAACCTGATTGAAATTGGCCGTCGCCTGCGCCAGTGCAGTCGGCACAAAATCGAGCCCGACATAATCAGGGGAGCGAAAGTCGCCTCGTCTGGCATAGCGTTGGCGAAACGCCTGGTTGAGTTGGAGAAAAACGCCAAAGTTCCCATTCCCACAGCCGGCATCCAAAATCCGCTCACCGCGCTGACAATCGCCCATCAATCGATAGACATGATCCATGAGACGCCAGAAGTCGGCGACATTTGGAATCGTTTGAAAATTCTGCAGATAGTCCTTCCAGAAAGCCACGTGGTCCGACTTCCCGATGGACCGCTTGGTCTTGCTTCGCTCACGCTCGACCCGGTTCTGCACACCGATCTCCCGATGCGAAGGTTCAATGAGCTTCGCTAGTGGCCGATCCGGCCACAGCTCTTCCCGACAGCTCATGGCAATCTGACGATAGACCATTCGGGCCTTCCGTGGGCTCTCCTGGAGTCGGTGCAAGGCGCCCGGCACCACATACGAATGGCGCAGACGCGGCCCAACCGCTGCCTCCACCGCCTGAATAGA
>JBDTWG010000208.1:0-6435 GCA_040006855.1 Nitrospira sp. | reverse complement strand
GAGGGGTTCGGACTCCCGGTGTTGGAGGCGATGGGGTGCGGCTGTCCGGTGATCTGTTCGAATCTGTCCTCGTTGCCCGAGGTCGCCGGCGATGCTGCCTTACTGATCGATCCGCGCCGGAGTGAGCAGGTGACAGGAGAACTGGCCCGCCTCCTCGAGTCGCCGTCGCTGCAGGCCACGCTGAGAGAGCGTGGATTGGCCAGAGCGAAAGAGTTTGTGTGGAATCGCACAGCAACGCAGACGGTGGCTGTCTATGAACGGGCCATCCGACAGTGAAACAGGCGTGGGGAGATGAACGCACACCATGTGCAGACGGCGTCGTGGTTTTTAGAGGTCAAAGTGGCGATCGCCTGGCCGGCCCACTCTAGCCGTATGGTCGAATTTTCTGGTTTGAAGGCGGAATGGCGTTAAAATTCAGTTTATCAATGATCGGGCTTGAGGCAGTCTCAAAGCAGAACGACCGGTCTGATCCGATTGACGTGTTACCTAGGGGGTGATGGATGAAGGGTGTCGTGCTTGCCGGAGGCCTCGGTTCTCGACTGCTTCCGCTCACCAAAGTGACGAACAAACATCTCCTGCCTGTTTATGACAAGCCGATGATCTATTACCCTATCCAGACGCTGGTGAACGCCGGAATTACCGAGGTGATGCTGGTGACAGGTGGAAACAGCGCCGGAGACTTTCTGAAGCTGCTGGGAAACGGTCGGGACTTCGGTCTGAAGCATCTCAGCTATACCTACCAGCAGGGGGAGGGCGGCATCGCTGATGCCTTGCGCCTGGCGGAGCATTTTGCGGATGAGGGGCCGATCTGTGTCGTGCTGGGAGACAATCTGATTCAGGGCAATATCGCCAAGGCGGCCGCGGCGTTTCGCGCACAACAAACCGGCGCCAAGATTCTGCTCAAGGAAGTGAAGGATCCCCAACGGTTCGGGGTGCCGCATCTCGAGGGAGATCGGGTGCTGAGTATCGCAGAGAAGCCGGCACAGCCGCGCTCGTCCTATGCGGTGACCGGGATCTATTTTTACGATGCGCGGGTGTTTGAGATTACCCGGACGCTCAAACCGTCCGGACGCGGCGAACTGGAAATTACCGATGTCAACAACGCCTATATTGCCTCCGGCGAGTTGACGTGGAATGTGCTGGACGGCTGGTGGACCGATGCCGGCACGATCGAGTCGCTCCTCGCAGCCAATCAGCTGGTAGCCCAGACCGGGGCGAATAGGATGGAGTTCTAGCATGCGTATTCTCGTGACGGGCGGTGCGGGCTTCATTGGGTCCCATTTGGTACGCCGATTGATTCAGAGCGGACGCCATGCGGTCATTAATCTCGACGCGCTCAAGTATTCCGGCAATCTTGAAAATCTTACGGACCTAGCCGGTCATCCACACTATACCTTCGTGCATGGCGATATCTGCGATCAGACGCTGGTGCATGGGATCCTGAAAGCGCACCGGATCGAAGGTATCATCAATTGCGCTGCAGAAACCCATGTCGATCGCTCGATACTCGATCCAGGGGCATTTGCCCGCACGGATGTGGTCGGCACGGGTGTGTTGCTGGAGGAGGCCCGCCAGGCCGGTCTTCAACGTTTCCTGCAAGTCAGCACCGACGAAGTATACGGCAGCGTGGAGCAAGGGAGTTCCACAGAAGAAGACCGGCTGGAGCCACGGAGTCCCTATTCGGCGAGCAAGGCGGGTGGGGAACTGTTGGTCATGAGTTATTGGACTACCTATCGCTTTCCCGTTGTCGTCACGCGCGGTAGCAACACCTATGGGCCGAACCAGTATCCCGAGAAATTCATTCCCCTGTTTGTAACGAACGCGATAGATGGCGAGGCGCTTCCGCTCTACGGCGACGGCAAGCACTGTCGGGACTGGCTCTCCGTCTATGATCACGTGGCCGGCATCGAGCATGTGTTTGGTCACGGCAAACCGGGGACCATCTACAATCTCGGCGGAGGGAATGAACGCGAGAACGTGACCGTGGCCGAACAGATCGTGACGGCGTTGTGCCGCTCGCGTGGTCTTATCCGGTTTGTGGAGGATCGGCCGGGGCATGATCGTCGATATTCGGTCGATTGCAGCCGGCTGCGCGCATTGGGATGGGAGCCGAAGGTGTCGTTCGAGGAGGGATTGAAGCAGACTGTCGAATGGTATCGCACGAATGAGAGCTGGTGGCGAACGATTAAGTCCGGTGAGTTCAAGGCGTACTATCAGCAGCAGTATGCACAGCGGTTGCAAAAGGGGACGGCGTGCGGATCGTAATCACCGGCGCGCAGGGGCAGCTCGGGACAGACCTCCGCCAGACGTTGCGGGGCCATCAGCTGACGGCGCTCGATCTCCCAACGTTTGATCTCACCCATCCCGACTGTGCGCGAACCATTGTGGATGCGGCACCGGAGGTCGTGATTCACGCGGGTGCGTACACCGATGTGGATGGGGCAGAACGCAACCCCGGCCTGGCCATGACGGTGAATGCCGAGGGGACTGCGCGGGTGGCCAGCGCCGCCGCCAAGACCGGGGCCCGGTTCATCTATATCTCGACCGACTATGTGTTCGATGGCCAAGGGACCCGACCCTATGTCGAAACGGATCCGACCAATCCCATCAGTGTCTATGGCGAGTCCAAGCGTGCGGGCGAGCAGCGGGCGCTGGCCGGCTGTGACAATACATTGGTGGTGCGCACGGCATGGCTCTATGGACGGCAGGGCAAGAATTTCGTCAAGACCATGCTGCAGCTCGCGGTCGAACGACCTTGTTTGAAAGTCGTGGCGGATCAACATGGCTGCCCGACCTTTTCCGAGGACCTTGCCGGTATGATTGCCAAGCTTGTCGCGCATCCGGTACAGGGCATTCTGCATGTTACGAATGAGGGCCACTGTACCTGGCACGAATTCGCCTCTGAAATTGTCAGATTGTCCGGGTTGGAGGTTCCCGTCGAACCGATTACCACGGCTGATCTGCCGAGACCGGCGAAGCGGCCGGCCTATTCTGTGTTGTCCTCAGACCGTCTCCATCACCTCGGCTTCAGCATGCCAGCCTGGCAGGATGGTTTGCAGCGATTCCTGAAGGCCTTGCCGGCGGTTTCCTCAGCGGCTTCTTAGGTATTTAGCTTCGCTTCCACCCAGCCTCCGGCGCATTCCTGATAGCATTGTCGCCTCATTCCATTTTGTGCCAAGCCAATAGCAGGGTTGTGTCAGCACCACACATTTCTTGTGCAACCCACGTGTTTTCTCTATACTGCGGTCCCGCAGTGCCCCTTGGGTGTCTCTGTTTTCAATGCCTGGCGTGGGTCGATGGGGAGCCTACGCACTTGCCCCATCGACAGATGAATGGTTGATCCACATTTCATGTGAGTGCCTGATGTCGAGACGATGCCGTTCATGTCAGGCAGGGGAATCGTCTTGATGATGAATGGTCAGGTTAAATGTGCGATCTTGCGTTGCCTCCGTCAATGTGCGACTTGCAAAGGAAGGCATTGTCGGTGTGTGCTTGCTCGAGTCGATCTTCGTGAGAAGCGGTCGCTGATATTATGAACGCAGCTACTTCGCCATCCGCCGATTCATCTGTCCGGCCTGTTCAGGCTGGACAGAGGCATGCCCCCGGTCGCGCACTATTTTGGGGATTTCAAAGTTATGTGATGATCGCCATCGCCTGCTCGAGCTTTTTT
Source organism: Nitrospira sp. (assembly GCA_040006855.1). Classification (GTDB taxonomy): domain Bacteria; phylum Nitrospirota; class Nitrospiria; order Nitrospirales; family Nitrospiraceae; genus Nitrospira_A. The sequence continues at coordinate 2,765 of JBDTWG010000208.1, read as the reverse complement.
CCGATCCTGTTCCGCTATCAGGAGCATGCCGTCATTATTCTCATCGTGCTCTGCTTGGGTATGTGTGGGGTAGAGAAGGCGAGTCCTTGGATTAGAAACCCGTTAGACCTCCCCCTCTGGCTCTTCATGATCTGGGTGCTCTGCACCGTTCCGTTCGCGATCGACCCTGCGTATAGTTTTGCGGAATGGAAAAAGTTTGTTGCGCAGGCCGGTGTGTTCTATTGGTCCTTGCTCGTACTGGATCGTTGTCGAGGGGAGAACCTACCGCAGCAGATTCTATGGGCGGTGCTGGTAGGAGGCACCACGCTTGCTCTGTATTCCCTCGTGATGTTCTTTGATAGCGGTGGGACGTGGAAGGATCGTTTGGTTCGGGCCCATGGTTACGGATCTGACTATAACTGGCTCAGTACGTACATGGTAATGACAATTCCGGTGGCTGGCAGCCTGATCATTATGGGTCGCCTTGCCTGGACCCGTTGGGCCCAGATTGTGGCACTTCTCCTGATAGGGGCTGCACAGGTATTTTCCTATACCCGCGGCGGGTGGGTTGGCCATGCGGCCCAGGGGGTGACGCTCGCGCTGATGATCGGCGGACGGCGCCTGGTCTTGGCTGTGCTGGGACTCATGTCCATAGTCGGAGCAGGGTTGTTCGTTGCGTCTCAAGCCGGGTTCCAGACTGATACGGTGGCCGCAAAGACCGTTGATACCAGGCTTACGGTCTGGGCCATCGGGTTGGAGGAAGTGGCCACGCATCCGGTCGTCGGCATCGGCTATGGCAACAATTCGTTTATTAAGAAATTTCCTGAATATGCTCCGGCGAAGCAGGATCAGCTTCCGGAACGGGATCGGATCATCCCCGCTATGCACAACACGTTTCTCATGGTGGCGCTGGGGAGTGGGCTTCCCGCATTACTGTGCTTTGTTTGGATCTTTGTCGCCCTCGTGCGGCGACTGATTCCGGTTCCCTGGACTGCTGAGCGGGGCGATATGTTCGCAGTGTTGGCTGCCGGTATCGGACTGGCCGTGATCGGGCTCGCAATACGAAATCTCTTTGACTATATGTTCATGGGCAGCTTGGCGCACCTGTTTTGGTTATTGGCGGCCGTCGGGATCACAGTGACCGCGCCGAGTTGGCGCAAGGTCTTTACCGAAGAGAAATCGGGAGATCAGCAGAGGGCAACTGCAGCTTGACAGGAGCTCGTAGATCCATCACAAGTGGGTCTCGTCCTACCGGAAGTGCTGTGAATTGACGGTGATGCGTCGGTCGCCACGGGGCGGAAAGACAGATCGGAGGGTGTAGACAGTGAGGGCGTTGATCACCGGCATCACGGGTCAAGATGGTTCCTACCTCGCCGAATTTCTTCTGGCGAAGGGATACGATGTGTATGGAATCATTCGTCGGTCCAGTTCGTTCAACACCGCGCGGATCGACGGGATTTATCAGGATCCGCACATTCCTGAGGCCAAGCTCCACTTGGTGTACGGTGACCTCAATGATGCGAGTTCGCTGAATAAAATTTTACGCACGGTTCGGCCCGACGAAATCTACAATCTCGGGGCGCAAAGTCATGTCCGTGTGAGTTTCGATATTCCTGAATACACCGCGGAGATCACGGGCTTGGGCACCGTGCGATTGCTCGAAGCCATTCGTGAATCAGGACTGCGGCCCAAGTTCTATCAAGCATCGTCGAGCGAAATGTTCGGCAAGGTGCAGGAGGTCCCGCAGCGGGAAACGACGCCGTTTTACCCGCGCAGTTCTTACGGCGCCGCGAAAGTATATGCGCATTGGATCACCGTCAACTATCGTGAGGCGTACGGCCTGTTTGCCTGCAGCGACATCCTCATCAACCATGAATCTCCTCGACGAGGCGAAACGTTCGTGACACGCAAGATTACAAAGGCCGCAGCTCGCATCAAGTTGGGATTGCAACAAGAGCTGTTTCTGGGCAATTTGGACGCGAAGCGGGATTGGGGCTATGCCGGAGACTATGTCGAAGCCATGTGGCTCATGCTCCAGCAGCCACAGCCGGACGACTATGTGGTGGCGACGGGTGAGACCCACACGGTGAGGGAGTTTCTCGATGTCGCGTTTGGTCACCTGGGACTCGATTGGCAGCATTACGTGAAAATCGATCCGCGCTACTATCGCCCAACGGAGGTCGATCTCTTGATCGGTGATCCGGCAAAAGCGGCACGACAGCTCGGCTGGAGACCGAATGTGGATTTCCATCGGTTGGCAATTATGATGGTGGAGGGGGATGTGGAAGCGGAACGGCTCAAACTGCAGGGCACCGCATCGAAGGGGGCTCGGTGATGGAAAAGCACGCCCGCATTTACATCGCCGGGCACCGAGGGATGGTCGGGTCTGCGATTGTGCGGGCGCTCACCACCGCTGGCTATGACAACCTCACCGTTCGCACCAGCATGGAGTTAGACCTGCGGGACAACCGCCAGGTCGCTGAGTTTTTTGCAGAAGAGAAACCCGAATACGTCTTCCTGGCAGCAGCAAAGGTGGGTGGGATCCTGGCGAACAGCACGCTCCCCGCCGAATTTATTTATGACAACCTGGCGATCCAAACCAATGTCATCCACCAGGCCTATGTGCATGGCGCCAAAAAACTGCTTCTCCTGGGGTCATCCTGTATCTATCCTCGGGACTCGCCGCAGCCGATAAAGGAAGAGTATCTGCTGACCGGTCCCCTTGAGCCAACTAATGAATGGTACGCCATCGCGAAAATCGCCGGTATTAAAATGTGCCAGGCATA
>JBDTWG010000207.1:0-6550 GCA_040006855.1 Nitrospira sp. | reverse complement strand
GCGGCCTCGCGGAAGGTACATGTCGATGGATCGCTGCCGGGCGTGCGCGTCCCGATGCGCGAAATCAGTTTGACACCGACCCATTCGGCCAATGGCAAGGGCGAGACGCCGAATCAGCCCCTGACGATTTATGATACATCGGGTCCCTACACCGATCCGAATATCACGATTGACGTGCGAGCGGGCCTGCCGCCGTTACGACGGGCCTGGATCGACAGCCGTCAGGACGCGGAAGAACTCCCGCAGGTCACGTCACAGTATGGACGGCTTCGAGCGACGGACCCCAAACTGACTGACCTTCGGTTCGAGCATATTCGCAAGCCACTCCGCGCCAAAGCCGGACGGAACGTCAGCCAGATGCATTATGCTAAACAGGGCATCATCACGCCGGAAATGGAATTCATTGCCATCCGGGAGAACCAATCCCGTGACCGGGCGCGAGAATTAATGGCCGCGACCAACGGCCATGGTGGTGGAGTCGCGCAGCATCCCGGTCAGGCCTGGGGCGCGCGCATTCCAAGCAAGATCACGCCCGAATTCGTTCGAGATGAGGTCGCACGTGGCCGCGCCATTATCCCGGCCAACATTAACCACCCGGAAACCGAGCCGATGATCATCGGCCGGAACTTCCTTGTGAAGATCAACTCGAATATCGGCAATTCCGCCGTCGCCTCCTCGATCGAAGAAGAAGTCGAAAAGATGATCTGGTCGATCCGGTGGGGCGCCGACACCGTCATGGATCTTTCGACCGGCAAGAACATTCACGAGACGCGCGAGTGGATCATTCGCAACTCGCCTGTGCCGATCGGCACCGTGCCGATTTACCAGGCGCTCGAAAAGGTGAATGGGAAGGCCGAAGACCTCACCTGGGAGATTTTCCGGGACACGCTGATCGAGCAAGCCGAGCAGGGCGTGGACTATTTCACCATTCACGCCGGCGTGCTGCTGCGCTATGTGCCCATGACAGCCACGCGCATGACCGGCATCGTCTCGCGCGGCGGGTCGATCCATGCGAAATGGTGCCTCTCTCACCATCAAGAAAACTTCGCCTACACGCACTTCGAAGAGATCTGCGAGATCATGAAGGCCTACGACGTGTCGTTCAGTTTGGGCGACGGCTTGCGGCCTGGCTCGATTGCCGATGCCAACGACGCAGCGCAATTCGCGGAGCTGGAAACGCTGGGCGAACTCACCAAGATTGCCTGGCGACACGACGTGCAGGTGATGATCGAAGGCCCCGGCCATGTTCCGATGCATCTCATTCAAGTGAACATGGAGAAGCAACTCCAAGAGTGCCAGGAGGCGCCGTTCTATACACTGGGACCACTCACCACGGACATCGCGCCTGGGTACGACCACATCACGTCGGGCATTGGCGCCGCGATGATCGGTTGGTACGGCTGTGCGATGCTCTGTTACGTCACGCCGAAGGAACACCTGGGACTTCCGACGAAGGAAGATGTGAAGGTCGGCGTGGTGACCTACAAAATCGCCGCCCACGCTGCCGACCTGGCCAAGGGCCATCCCGGCGCGCAGGCACGCGACAACGCGCTATCTAAGGCCCGGTTCGAATTCCGATGGGAAGACCAGTTCAATCTGTCGCTGGATCCGGACACCGCCCGCTCATACCACGATGCCACATTGCCGGACAATGCGGCGAAGGTCGCCCATTTCTGCAGCATGTGCGGACCGCACTTTTGCTCGATGAAAATCACGCAGGATGTCCGTGACTACGCGGCGCAGAAACAGCTGGAAGAGCAGCAGGCCATCCAGATCGGGATGAAAGAAAAGTCGGAAGAATTTAAAAAGGCCGGTTCCGAGATTTATTTGTAAGGCTGGTCAGAACAGCTGCCCGGCGAGCCCAATCCGGCGACGGACCCTCAGAGGTACGTTGAGGATTTGCAAGAACTGAGAACGAGTCGGGAGCCATTTTCGACAGCCGCCGAAGGGGAAGACAGCATGCCTAAGCCAAAACCGGCGCCATTACGAGAGCGCGACATTACCCGCCACATCGCGCGGGAGTATTATAGAGAGTTCGATCAACTCATCGAGAGCGACGTCATCATCGTCGGCGCCGGGCCCTCCGGCTTGATCTGCGCTCACGACTTGGCCAGGATGGGCGTCAAGACACTCATCCTCGAGCAGAGCCTCGCGCTCGGCGGTGGTTTTTGGTCCGGCGGCTACCTAATGAATAAAGCGACCATCTGTGCCCCGGCGCACAAGATCCTCAAAGAAGTCGGCGTGCCTTGTAAACAGATCAAGGAATGCCCCGGCATGTACATGGTCGATCCTCCGCATGCCACGGGTGCGCTGATTGCCGCCGCCTACGATGCCGGCGCGAAGATCATGAACCTCACGCGGGTCGTCGATCTGATTCTACGCGGGGAAGGCGTGCTGGAGGGTGTGGTGGTGAATAGCACCACGGCGGAAATGGCCGGCCATGACATTATCCATGTCGATCCCATCGCCTTGGAGAGTAAGATCGTCGTGGATGCGACCGGACATGATGCGGTGGTGGTCAACCTCCTGCATAAACGCGGGCTGTACCAGCAGGTGCCTGGCAACGGCGCCATGTGGGTGTCGCGGTCGGAAGAAGAAGTCATGGATCGAACCGGGGAAGTCTCCCCCAATTGCTTCGTCATCGGATTGGCCGTCGCGGCTGTGTTCGGCACGCCACGGATGGGCCCGGCCTTCGGTTCGATGCTGCTGTCGGGCCGTTACGGGGCGGAATTGATTCAAAAGAAGTTGAAGCAGGAGTAGCGGAGAGGGGCTCTTTGCACGCGCGCAACGCACGGCCATCAGTAGGCCCTCATTGCAAGCAGGCAATACAGCTCATCCCCGCGGCCCCTGGAGGAAGGTAGCCGAGAGATAGGAAGTGCGCGATATGGATGTGCAAGATTTTCTCATACAGGGCGACGGCAGCGAGGAAGACAAGCGCGAAGCCTGGCAGATTTTTCAGCAAGCCTACGAACAACAAATGAAGGGGCAGCTGGAGGAGGCCGTCAGCCTTTACAAGCTTTCACTGGCGACGCACCAGACGGCGGAAGCCTATACCTTTCTCGGGTGGACCTATAGCTTCATGGGCAAGCTGGACGAGGCGATCGACGAATGTCACAAAGCTATCTCCTGCGATCCCGACTTCGGCAACCCCTACAACGACATCGGCGCCTATCTGATCGAGAAGGGCGATTTGGACGAAGCCATTCCCTGGTTTCAAAAAGCCATGCAGGCCAGACGGTACGAAAGTCCGGCGTTCCCCCATCTGAACCTCGGCCGCGTCTATGAACGCCAAGGCAAGTGGAGCGAGGCCATCGACTGCTACAAACAAGCCCTCGCCCTCAACCCTGACTATGCGTTGGCCAAGAAAGCCCTGGGGCGTCTGATCAGCTCACTGAACTAACCGTTGGAACACGATGAATAACACCATCTTGGTAGCCGTCACCGACATCTTCTTTTATACCAAGGTGCGCGACGCTCTGCGTCCGCAGGGCTACACGTTGGAACGAATCCGCAGCCAGGACGAAGTGGTGCAAAAAGCGGCTTCGGCCAATCCGGCCGCCATGATCATCAATATGAACGACTTGGGAGTGGATGCCTTCAAAGCCCTGGAAGCCCTCCAGGCCGATCCGGCTCTGCGCTCATTCCCCATCCTCGCCTTCGCCAATCACGAAGAAGTGGACACGTGGAGACGCGCGAAAGAGCTCGGCGTGACGAAGGTGGTATCCCGGAACGAGTTTTCATCGCGCACCAAGGACCTCGTTGAGGAACTTATTCACCATCAGCCGTCCGTTCAACCGTGAGGGCTGAGCACCAGAGAGAGTACGCATCACAGCATGAAACAATCTCCCCTCCACAACCAGCATCTGCAACTCGGCGCTACCTTTGAAGACGTTGGCGGGTCGTCGATTCCGGCTCACTACGGGAATGTCACGGCGGAACATGCGGCTGTCCGTGGGGCCGCCGGCCTCTCGGACCTGTCTCACCGGGGTAAACTTCTGGTAACCGGCGATGATCGCATCAAGTGGCTTCAAAGCATTATCAGCAACGACATCCTTCCGCTCCAAGCGGGACAGGGTCGCTACTCCAGCTTCCTTACCCACAAGGGAAAAATGCTCGGTTACTTCCGGGTCTACGTCCAACCCGAGGCTGTGTGGATTGAAGATGTGGGCGAGGTGGGTGACGCCACGTTTCAAGCGTTGCGAAAGTTTTTGCTCTACGGCACCAAGGCCAAGATGGAGAATTGCGCCGAGAGCTGGGGACTGCTGCTGGTAAGCGGACCGAAATCCGCGGAGGTGGTGACGGCGGCGTTCGGCAGCGACGTCCGTGCCCTTGACCTCTTGCATACCCTCTCCGCCACCATCGGCGGGCATCCAGCGTTGATCATCCGCACGGAAGAAACGGGCGAACAGGATTTTGAAGTGCTCGTACCAGTCATCGCTGTCGCGACAGCCTGGGAGCAGCTCATGACAGCCGGCGCCCCCTTTGGCATGAAGCCGGTTGGAGCACGGGCGCGAGAAGCGCTACGGATCGAGGCCGGCTTGCCGAAAGCAGGCCCGGACTTGAACGAAGAGATCGTGCCGCCGGAAGCCAATTTGGAGGGGAAAGCCTTCAGCCTCTCGAAGGGCTGTTACCCGGGACAGGAAGTGGTGGCTCGGATGGATACCTACGGCAACGTCCGCCGGCACCTCGTGGGCCTCGTCCTCCAGGACAAGACCGTCCCGCCCAAAGGATCAAAACTGTTTAGCGGTGACCGGGAAGTGGGTTGGGTCAGCAGCGCCGCCTTTTCGCCGCAACGCAATGCCGTGCTGGCGTTCGGCTTTCCGCTGCGCGATTTCTCCGCGCCGGATACGGCGTTGACCGTGGAAGTGGCAGGGACGCGCCATCAGGCAATCGTCCAGGCCCTCCCATTCTACTCACGCAACGCATAGCGTCTTGCCCTCGAATCCAGCATAGAGACTGTTCAATTCTCAACGTTCCATTGAACATTCAACAGGCAGCCAAATTAGTCATTTTGTGAGAGCGATGAAGTGCCGGCAGAGCAAGACTTTGGACGATAGTGCCAGCAAGAGGAATTCGAGCTGGGGTGCCTATAGGCCCCCGATGCGGCATCCTCACACCAGCACCGAGAGCCTGCGATATGGATGGGTTTTACTTTTCCGGGTTTCGCACTGCTGACACGGCAGACGCAAATCCTAGCAAACTGTTCCGTTCTTCGTCGTCCAATGCGAGCAGCAGGTGTGTCTCTTCGGCGTGCATAAGCCGGAGGCTCAGGAACGGCTCCTCCCGGCGCTTCTCACGATTATCCCACATGGCATCGATGACCTGGACCTTATCCAACTGCCCCACGGACACGACATCGTACCGGAAATACGAATCTCCGATGACGATATCGAAAATCACGTTCCCGGCGGTCAAGAGCACCAAATTGAACCGCCCTTGATCCTCATACCCTTCGGGAAGAAATTTATTGATGTGGCATCGCGCCACCTTGCGATCACCGAGGGCCGCCCGGAACTTAAGTTGTAGCGCATCGTAGTCCATCTGAAGCGCCTTCTCGTCCTGATTCGTGGCTGCGGCGGCCGCATTCCTGACCTGCTCGAATATCTCATCTGCCGACGATAACCCTGCCATAATTCCTTGCTCCTTCGTTACAAGACTAGTCGATGTCTGTTGTATACCCTGCGTATCTCACGACGGCTAGAGGCCGCGTGCGGCACGTCTGGCTCGAACCGCTCGCGCGACTCCGACCATCGCAATCCCAGCCCAGGCGAATTCCAGCAGCACGAACCCCACTCGCCGATCTTCTATGGCGACGATTCCCAAGAGCAGCGAACCTACAATGTTCAGCGCCAGGTATCCCGCATCCAATTCACGCCATGTTCCGGCTTGAATCAGGCCATAGGCGATGAGCACCATCAGCGCTCCGACCACCGAAATGACCTGCATTGTCATGTCATACCAGGATTCTAAACTCTACAAGAGAACGCGGTACGGTACCTGGCTGCTTGTCACGATTGCAAGGGGAATTTCCCTTCCACAAGAGACTGCCGAGCGCGCAGGCAGTGACAATTGTATTTACTTCCTTCACACGCATGAATGTCCGGACGTCGAGGCCGCAAGGGCTGGAGCACATTGCAATTGCGGGTCGATCTCCGGCATACTTTGCCGGAATCAAGGGAGGCACCGATGAGCGGACAGGTTTGTTTTATCGAAGGATGTCAGGCAAACGTCTATGCGCCAGCCGGAACCCGTTCCGTCTGCAAGGACCACTTTCTCGGCTTCCTCACGTGGCGGCGTCGACGAGGACCACAGATGTTCCGTAAGTACGCGGGCATGACGATGGAAGAACGTGACCAGATTACCGCTGAGTGGCGCCAGACCTTGGGCACCAAGGACCTGCCTCATCCTATCCCTGGGCTCTAGTGCTGATTCGGCCCTCCGGTTGCTCTATGCGCGACTGATCCAGTGCGATGTCCTTGCTCGAAGCCCTTACGGTACACACGCCGACGCCATCCCCTTCCTTCACGGGCCTATCACAACGCTCCGCTTC
>JBDTWG010000206.1:0-6567 GCA_040006855.1 Nitrospira sp. | reverse complement strand
TGTACGACAACAGCGATCCCCGGCAACCGAAGTTTCTCAAGACAATCGCCGCCGCAGCCGGTGCGCATCATAGCGTGCTGTCGCCGGACGAGCGCTACCTATTCGTCCAGAACAGCTTCCTCAATCTGGACGGCATGAGCGATGGGTCCATCACGGTGATCGACCTGAAGGCGGATAGGGTCCTGGGAAGCATCGACACGCTGAAGGCGCAGGGGTTCAATCCCAACTGCATCATGCTGCTGCCCAATCAGCCAGGCGACTTGCGGGCCAGTCGGGTCAGCGAGTGAGCCGGCTGGGCACGGTCTGATTAAAGAAAGTGCGGCGAGTACGGCGGTAGCTCGGTCTGCCCGCCGTACTCTTCGCATGTCAGCGACGGTGCGGTAAGAGAAGGTGTCTGGGCTGAAGGCGCCGGGCAGCCAGACATGGGAAAATGACTTTCGTTCCCTCCTCATGCGGCGGCTGGTCGTCTGACTCGTACATCAACCTTGAGGCCGGCATGCGTCAGCATCGTGATGAGGGTATCGACGCTGAACAGCTCAATTTTGCCGCGCGTGAGGTCACTGATCCGGGGTTGTGTGACACCCAGCTGCTCGGCAGCCCGCTTCTGAGTTAGGCCCTTCTCCTGGATGAACTTTTCAAGTTCGACCATGAGCATCGCGCGGAGTTTCAGGTTGGCCGCCTCCTCGATGTCAAACCCAATATCGCGAAACACATTGCTCGTCGATACGCGTTTTTTCATGCTCTCTTCCTTTCGATCCGTAACAACTGAAGTCGTCGTCGGGCGACATCGAGCGCCGCTTGCGGGGTCTTGCGCGTCTTTTTCTCAAAGGCGTGCAGCACATAGACGGCGTGAGCCAACTTCGCGAGATAGATGACACGGTATTCGTTGCCACAACGAATCCGGATCTCCTGAACCCCGCTGCCTACACTGGGCATGGACTTCCAGTCCGATGGGTCTAGGCCTGACTGGATCTTAAAGAGCTGATACCCCGTGTCTCGCTGAGCCTCTACAGGCCAGCTCCGGAGATCTCCAAGGGATGCCCCCAACCAGACAAGCCGTTTCACCAAACAGAGTGTATATAAAATATTGTATAAGCGTCAATGGGATCGGGGGGATGGTGGAATTGCCCACCACTCTTCGGGAAGTGATTCCGGCCATGAGTGACCGAACACGATAGTGCCGGTTAGCGGTAGATCTCTTTCCGGTCGCCAATTTTCACGACGAGGATGATCAGTTCTTTGTCTCGGATCGTATAGATGATCCGCTAGTCGCCTTCTCGAATTCGGTACAAATCCTCCTCACCGATGAGCTTCTTGACAACCTGAGGGCGTGGATTTCCCGTTAAAGCTCGGAGGCGTGTGACGAGTACGGTATTCAATGGTGACCCTAGCAGGTTGTGTCTTGTTTCCGGACATCGTGGCGAAGCTCGCTGGGGCGGACGCGGAGTACGATACCTGGGTTCATCCCTTGTGCTTCCCATCCAACAGGCAACTCACATTCATATCACCCATGACATTGATGGCCGTCCGGCAGCGATCGAGAAACCAATCGACGGTGAGCAAGACAGGAATGAACTGCACGGGCAGTCCCACGGCACTAAAGACCATGGTCATCGTGACGAGACCCGCTTCTGGAATTCCGGCGGCGCCAACTGAGGCAATGACGCTGGTCAGCACCACCATCAATTGCTGATACACGCTGAGGTCCATCCCGATCATTTGGGCGATAAATAACGCCGCCATGGCCTCGTAGAGTGCCGTGCCGTCGTTGTTGAAATTCGCGCCGACCAGCGCTCCCATTCTGGCGGATTGCTCGCGCAAGCCCACGCGATCTTTCAGTGCGACGTAGGTCACCGGCATCGTGGCCGTTGAACTCGCGGTGGAGAAGGCCATGATCAGCGCGTCCCGTCCCCCGCGAATCAACTCACCCGGGCGTACCCAAGACCCGAAGCGGATGCGCAGGAGGTAATACGCCGCCTGGATCGCGAGCGCGAGTAGCACGCTCAGCACAAAGATCCCAAGCGCTTGAAACTGCGCGAAGCCTTCCGTTCCCACGATGCTGGCAACGATGCCGAAGACGGCAAGCGGCACCACGGCGATGATCCAATGCAAAATCTTTATCAGGGATTCCAGTAAGAGTTCGACAACGTGCTCGACCGTGCCGAGAGGACGATGACGTTCGTTGCGTAAAGCCATCCCAAATGCCACAGCGACGAAGATGACGCCAATGACCTTCCCATCGTCACCCAGCGGTCCAAGCAGGCTTTTGGGCACGTTCTCGAAAAAGGCGACGAGCGGATTCGCCTTATGCGTGCTCTCGGTGGACATTGGCGACGGCGTCAGTCCCGCACCTTGCCCTGGTTGGATCACGTTGGCGACGGTCAGTCCCACGGTGATTGCAACCAGCGTGTTCAATAACAACAGCCATCCAAGCCGTGCCGCAAGCGGACCGCCGAGGCGCGTCGTCATAAACGTGTGCACGATCGCCGCAAGGATCAGTGGCGGCGCGAGCGCTCCCAGGAGGCGCAGTACCAGTTTTCCCGGCACCGCAAGGACGGCCGCTTGGCTTCCCAGCACCAGCCCTGCCATGACGCCGAATATCAGGCCGATCACAATGCGTCCATACAGCGGGATGTTGTGCCACGTTGTGATCAGGCCGGTCCGGGGCGTCACGATGGTCGTCTTGTCCAAGGTATTATCATCCACCAGCTGTTACTCCCGTTATTCCCTGTTCCTCATCTAAAGCGCAATGCGAGCCGGCTGGACCATGCCCAGATATTGCCCCCGACGTTGTTGTGGATGGAAGCGGATCTGCCTAATTCTCTTTCTTTGCCGACGCGGTGAATGCCGCCGCATGTTTCCTGACGAACTCCTGCAGGCTCAGCGGCGCGTGCCTCGTGAGAGTGAGCACGTCGTCCGACATCCGGTCGTAGCGTCCCGCGCGGTGCAGATCGGCCATCGTCGCGAGGTGGTTTACCAAATGAACCGGCAAGCCGCGTTTGAGCAGCTCGTCCCGCCATGGCTCGACCGGAATATCCTGATAGGTAATCGTGCGGCCAAGCGCTTTGGAATATTCCTGCGCATAGAACTGCATGGTCTCGGACTGCGGACCGGTCAGGTGATAGATCTGGCCGATGTGCGGCTGCGGGTTGGCGAGCAGGGCGGCGACCACGCGAGCGACGTCATCCGCTGCGATCGGTGACGTCTTGCCGTCGCCGAAGGGAAGTCGGATCTGATGTGATTGCTTGACCGAATCCGAGGTGAACAGCAAGAAGAAGCCATCCAGAAACACGGTCGGCCGCACGTGCACGACCGGCAGGCCGGACCAATTCAGCGCTTGCTCGGCAAGCCAGTGCAGCTTGTGCTGCGGGCTTGCGGTGGTGTCGGTGATGCTCATCTGAGAGACCGTCATCTGCGACATATTGATGAACGCCTTCACGCCGTGGTGTTTCGCCACCGCCGCTACATTGACCGTCGCGGCCAGATAGGTATCCGACACCGACAGGCCGAAGTACATCCTGTCGCAGCCGGCAATCACCCGATGCATGGAATCAAGATCAAGCAGATCGCCCACCACGATCTCCGCGCCCATGTCGCGCAACGCCTGCGCGCGCTCGTCTTCGTCGCGCACCATGGCGCGCACCGTATGGCCTTGCTTCAACAGCAGTTCGGTGACCGTGCGCCCGACCGCGCCGACGCGGCCCGCCGCGCCGGTGACCAGGATGGGCCTTGCCATGTTCTGTCCTCCTATGCGTTCCCCGGAATCGAAAGTCGGATGTGGTGAATGTGAGGGTCTGTCATCCGAATCACTCAGAGCAGACCAAAGGTGGGACGATGCAGTCTACTGCAAAGTCGGAGGCGTATGCATCACTTCGGAGGCGAGGGGAACGGTGAGGGTGGGGGAGGCGAGCCGGCACTGGGCTGCTATGGGCTGAAAAATGTTTGATTGCAAGACCTTGTATCTAGAAGGAAGGTTTTGCATCATGGCACCACGGGAGCGGGACAGATCGCAAAGATCCGGGTCCGGATTCATGAAGACCGTGGGTCAGCTTGGGTCGTCCCGTTCCTCCGTTCACCAACCCGGACAGTTGAGAGGGCCCCGAGCCCGCATTGTGCAAGGACGGGAGACCCGGAGGTGTACCATGAGCGCAGAGATCTTTGTGGGCATGGATGTCTCGCAGGCCTGTGTCGATGTGGCGGTTCATCCCGGGACCGCCTTTCAGATTGCCCAGGACGAGCGCGGAATCGCGCAGGCGGTGGAGCAGGTACGCACGCTCCAGCCGACGTTGATTGTGCTCGAAGCGACGGGCGGCCTCGAAGTGCCGTTAATGGGGGCGCTGGCGGCGGCGGGCTTACCCGTGGTGGTGATCAATCCGCGGCAGGTGCGGGACTTTGCGCGAGCCACCGGGCAACTCGCCAAGACCGATCGGCTCGATGCCCACATCCTCGCGCGGTTCGCTGAAGCCATTCGCCCTCCGGTCCGCCCCCCCCTGACGAGCAGACGCAGGCGTTAGCCGCCCTGGTCGCGCGCCGACGCCAGGTGATCGAGATGCTCACGGCCGAAAAGAATCGGCTGTGTCTGGCGGCCCGGCCCATCCAGAAACGGGTCCAGGCCCATATCGCCTGGCTAGAGAAGGAACTCGCTGCCACCAATACCGATCTCACCGCGACGATGCGTGAGCGTCCAGTGTGGCGCGAGAAAGAAGAGGTCTTGCGGAGTGTACCAGGCGTGGGGCCGGTCCTCACTACGACGCTCTTCGCCAACTTGCCAGAACTCGGCACGCTGACACGGAAAGATGTTGCCGCGTTAGCGGGCGTGGCCCCGTTCCCTCGGGACAGCGGCACCCTCAAGGGGCGCCGTGCCATCTGGGGCGGACGCGCCCATGTGCGAGCGGCCCTCTACATGGCCACCCTGGTTGCCACGCGGAGAAATCCGGTCATTCGGGCGTTCTATCAGCGGCTCTGTCAGGCGGGGAAAGCGAAGAAGCTTGCACTCACGGCGTGCATGCGGAAGTTGCTGACTATTCTCAATGCGATGCTGACAAGTGGAGCGACCTGGCGGGTGGCGGCCAGTCAGCCGGCTTGATTTTCAAGACAGTTGCTGACCCCGTTCCGCTGGTTAGAACGAGTACGAAGACATAGGCCAGCTCCGCTGTCGCCGCAGCGAGTCCACCGACCACGGTTCCAGCCCATGGCGCCACGATTGACCAGACAGCGACTGAGGGAAATAGAAATAACGTTGCCAAACCCACGCTCACAAGGAAGAAAGCAGTTGAACCAACGCCGCCAAAGTGACCGCTGCCAAGAATGAGCGCAACTGGAACAAAAACCAGCGCAATACCGAGCGTCCACAAGCTGCAGGTCTTAACTTCGGTCGAGAGCATGGGTGGCAAGTGACCGCTAACGTAAAGTTGAGGGTCGCCGCGCTTTTGCGGCGTCCCGCTCGAACGCCGGGTTAGCCAGCTCTTCCTTCTTGAAGTGGCTTACTTGTAATCTGCCACTCCTTATTCCATTAAAAATTGAATGAGTGTTTTGTTAAAAATTATGGGCTGATCCATCAAGGCTAAATGCCCCGCATTTTGAATGCGGTGAAGTTTTGCATTGGGCATGATCCGGGCGGCTGCTTCACCGTAGGCTATGGAGAAGAAATTATCGTCTTCCCCCCAAATGATCATGGTTTGATGCTTTATCTGATGAAGCTCTCCCTCCGGCATTGTAGATACAGCCGCCCCCCGTCCTTGCTGAAAAGCTTTTTTTCCTCCCGGCCTCTTAAGCACCTGTAGGGAATAAAGGCCATGATTTGAATCTCTACTTTCAGGATTGACAAGCAGGTATCGCGAAATAAAACGATTTGCTGCGACAGAGGGAAAGCTGTGCACCCAAAACATCCCGAAAAATGGGCGGAAAGATGGTTTAGCGCCCAATGCGCCCGAATCAACCAGAACGAGTCTCTCGACCATATCAGGATTCTCCAAGGCAAATTGCAGGGCAACGGCACCACCCTGTGATAGCCCAACAATATGCGCCTTCGATATCTCCAGTGCTGTCAAAAAATCCCTCAACCAGGATGCAAAGAAAGGTCGGTCATAAGCAGCATTTGGTTTATCCGATTCCCCATAGCCTACGATATCGGGCGCAATTACATGGAAGTGTTCCGCGAGGGCAGCTATCGATGGGTACCAGGTGACAGCTCCCGCCCCAGCGCCATGCAAACAAACCACTGGTAGACCTTTTCCAGCGGACAGGTATGCAGTTTTGACAGTTCCGGCTGTTACTTCCTTTTGCTCTACCGGAACTTCGATTTTGTCGATGAGGGCTTGCCGATAATTTGCTTCATTCATTTCGCTGTTCCTGTCTTCTTGATTTGTACAAATATTCGGCTGATCTAAGCGCTTGCCTTTGTCAGGCTAACGCTGTTTTAACCGGCGCGGGCTCGGCGATACCAGAAAACGCGCCGCTGTCTCACCGCGTCCGGTTGAAAACATTGTTGGGCCTAAGCAGAAACGAGAAAAGGGGTCGGGAGTCTTTGTCTCAAGATCCTTTCGGTCGTCCACGAGGTCGTAGCGT
>JBDTWG010000205.1:0-6580 GCA_040006855.1 Nitrospira sp. | reverse complement strand
CTGGTGCTTGCGAATTTGGATCGACAGACCTTGCTGGATGCCGGCGAGACCCTCTGCCGCTATGCCGCCGGCGGCGCGCGATTGTTATTGTCCGGTCTGTTGCTTGAACAACGCGCGGAGATTGAAGCCGCCTATGCGTCCCGTGGCGTCTATGTGAAAGCCGCGCGAGCACGCGACGGTTGGGTCGCCCTTGAGGCCGTGGGTATGGAATCTTGCGAGGGAGGCTTGTGCTCCTAATGAACGCCACGAAATGAACGTCACGAAGCAGTCGGGCGTTCCCCATGTGCACCAGGTCAGTCTCTCGGACGGGGGCGTGCCGAAACGCGCCGTGCCCAGCGCACAGGTCACAGTGGATGGATTGGCGGGAGATCGGCAGCGGAACCGCAAGGTCCATGGTGGACCAGATCGGGCCCTCTGTCTCTATTCCCTTGAGGTCATCAAGGCGTTGCGTGCGGAAGGCCATTCGATCGGTCCCGGCTCGGCGGGAGACAATTTGACCATCGCGGGGCTCGACTGGGCGCGTCTTAGTCCGGGCGACCATCTCAGTATCGGCGATCATGTGCAGCTGGAAATTATGAGTTATACGACGCCCTGTCGATTGAACGGCCAGTGGTTCAAAGATGGTGACTCGACGAGAATGGCCCAGGAGGCGCACCCGGGATGGAGCCGCCTCTATGCGCGGGTCCTGGTCGAAGGGAAGGTCGAGACCGGTGATCAGGTGATGCTGCACGACTCGCGCAAGGCCAAGGCTGTGGAATGAAACGCATACTGGAACCGGAACTGATGGATGATGTGGCGCAGGTCCGAGCCTATGCGCAAGCGGATTTTGCCGACGAGAATCAGGGATTCGTCGATCGGTTTCGAGAGTATTTCCCTGATTGGACCGGCGGGCATGTGCTCGATCTGGGTTGTGGGCCAGGAGATATCCCCATTCGTTTTCTCCGCGCATTTCCCGATGCGCGAGTGACCGGCGTGGATGCCAGCCGTCCCATGCTAGACCTGGCGGCAGAGGCCGTGGCTGAAGCGGGCTTGGCGGACAAAGTTACGCTGCGCTGCGAGCGGTTTCAAGCGCTGACCTTGCCGGAGCAAGCCGATGCCCTCCTGTCCAATAGTCTGTTACACCACGTCCCGAACCCCCTCCAGTTCTGGTTTCATCTGAAACAATGGGCAATGCCGGGAGCCTGTATCCTGGTGATGGATTTGTTGCGGCCGGAATCTCCCGAAGCAGCGCAATCACTGGTGGACCAGTATGCATCCGGCGAAGATCCGCTTCTGAAGCGGGATTTCTTTAACTCATTGTTGGCGGCGTTCACTGAAGATGAAGTCGCGGCACAGCTGGCGCAAATGAATCTCTCCCGACTCCTGATCGACGTTCCGGACGATCGTCATTGGGTCGTCGGTGGCGTGATCCTTTAATTCCTCAATCGATATCAGTCATGCGCGTGCTTCCTCATACCCTGCTCATCTGTCTGCTGATCGCCATTCTGACTCAGTCACTCGGGACAGCATGGGGACAGCTTGAACAGTTGCGGAGACCACGATCCTTGCCTGATGCGACGACCCTGCCTGACGTTCCGATGAACGCCATTCCTGAAGGATTGTTCGCCATGGGGGCCAATGGGACGGATGCGCTGGAGGATGAACGGCCGCAGCATCAGGTGTGGCTGGATCGCTTCGAGATGGATCGATACGAAGTGACGACCGGGCAGTATGCCAAATTTGTGACCCTCGCGAAACAACCAGCCCCCTGGCAGTGGGAGAACGTGGAGCTGGCCCAGCATCGTGACCGTCCGGTCGTGGGTGTCAGCTGGTTCGATGCGGATGCCTATTGCCGCTGGCGTGGCAAACGATTGCCGACGGAAGCAGAGTGGGAGAAGGCTGCACGGGGGACCGATGGGCGACTGTTTCCCTGGGGCAACCAAAGCCCGACTCATACGTTGGCGAATTTTGCGCTTGGCGCCAGGTTCAATTACAGCCAGGTGCTGATGCCCGTGCAGCGTTATGAGGTTGGTATCAGCCCCTATGGGCTGTTTCAGATGGCCGGAAATGTCGGGGAATGGGTGGCTGATTGGTACGGAGGGAACTACTACGAAAGCAGCCCGCGCAGAAATCCTGCAGGGCCTGATGTCGGATCATTTCGCGTCTTGCGTGGCGGGTCGTGGTCGGACTTGCCGAAGTATCTGCTCACCTATGGGCGATTCAAACTGTCTCCGGAGACTCGTAATAGCTACACTGGGTTTCGATGTGCCCGAACGGCCCTTCCAACCACTCCACCGTAAGCTGGGCGCCCATGCGCGCCAGCTCACGGTCTCTCGCTCGTGTCAGGTCAACCGTCGATCAAAACAGGCTCTTGCTGACCTCGGCTGATTTGGTGCTTTCATTGCCCGACTTATCAAATGCCGTCACAGCAAAGAAGTAGGTCGTGCCGACCGGCAGATTGGGTACGGTGAAGCTGGTGCTGTTGCTAACCTCGAACGGTCCGGCGAATCCATAGCTGCCTGACCTTGTTCCCACATAGATCCGGTAGCCGGCCAGGTCTGCCTCGGTGTTAGCGTTCCAGCTGACGGTGGCGCTGGCTATTCTTGGTGCCGGCGCCGGCGCACTCGCCACCGGTGTGGGCGAGGGAGGGCTCGGCGGCGGAGGGGGCGGTGAGGTGGCCGTCGGCTGACTCGGTGTCGACGGGGCAGGATTGGATGCTGGGGTCGTCTGACCGGCGGCGATTGTAAACGTTACGGGAATGCGAAGGGTATTGGAGTAATTGTTGGGCCCTGAATCGACGATATACACCACGGCCGAGTAGGTGCCGGCCGCAAGTCCGGTGGCCTGAGCTGTGATGACAATCTGGTCCGCTTCAGAGGAAATGGTCTGGGTGCTGCCATAGGGCGGATTCATCCAGACCCACGACTGGCTGGTGCTCAAGGAATAGACATGCTGATCGGTTCCTGACTTACGCAGAGTCAGGGTGCCGACGGCACTCGCGCTGGTCAATGCCAACGAGGCCGGACTTACCACGATCGGGGCAGTTGCAACGGTTGTCGGCGCGGGCGGGGCCGGTGCCGGAGGAGGAGGCGTTGCGACCACAGGAAGCGGCTTCGGAACCGATACCACGGGTACCGGCGGCGGAGGTGTCGCTGCAGGGGGAGCCGGCGGGGGCGGCGGCGTCGCTGCGATGGGAGAGGCCGTGACCGTCAATGTCACCGGAATGCGGAGCATATTTGAGAAACTGTTCGGACCCGATTCGACGATATAAACCGTCGCCGAGTAGGTGCCGGCCGACAGACTGGCAGTCTGGGCGGTGATCACGAGCTGGTCCGTTTCGGAGGTGATGGTCTGAGTGCTCCCGTAGGGCGGATTCATCCAAATCCAGGATTGATTGGTACTGAGATAATAGCTGTGCTGGTCGGTTCCTCCTTTCCGCAAAGCCAAGGTGCCGACGGCCGTTTGACCCTTCACCGCGCTCAATGCTAACGCCACCGGACTGGCTGCGATACCTGTGGTCGAAACGACGGGCGGGGCAGCCGGCGGAGTGACCGCAGCAGGCGGCGGCGGGGGAGGTGTCACCACGACAGGGGGTGGCGGAGGTGTGGCTACCGGGGGAGCCGGCGGAGGCGGTGTCGCTGCAACTGGTGTTGCCGTCACGGTGAATGTCACCGGAATGCGAAGCATGTTGTTGAAATTGTTTGGGCCAGAATCGACGATATAGACCACCGCTGAGTAGGTGCCGGCGGACAGACTGGCGGTCTGGGCCGTGATCACGAGCTGGTCCGTTTCAGAAGAAATGGTTTGGGTGCTGCCATAGGGCGGATTCATCCAGACCCACGACTGATTCGTGCTGAGGTAATAGGTGTGTTGATCGGTGCCGGATTTTTTCAGTGAGAGTGTGCCGACTGCAGTTTGGCCCTTCTGCGCTTGCAAGACCAGCGCGCTTGGACTTGTCACGATGGGTGAGGTCCCGCTGGCTTGGGCCTTCGCGACGGCTTCGATCATGGAAGGCTGTTGCAGCAGGCTCAGAGTGGTTGAGGTGTCTGCTGCCGTAGCGAGAGGGACTAAGGCTGCGTGGAGTAGCGCGGACGAAAAACAACCGGCAACACCCAGCACGAACACACTCTTTGGCGTCTTCATCGTATTTCCTCCAGGAAAAATGCAAGACGCTGGATGAGCAACCGGCATGCCACATATTGGAAAGGTTGATATCGCCAGAAAGCCACGTCACGCGCGGTTTTGCGGGCGGTCGGAGGATGAAGGTGTTGATTGCCGAATGATGATGTGCAAAGTGGAGCGGTGGCTGCAGGGGAAAGCCTTCGTTGTTTCTCGCCGCGTGCGACGGGCGAGGCACACAGCACCCGCTGTCTCTTCCTCGTCGATGGTGTCCGGTCAAACAGAGCTTGAAGCGAACTGCGCTATGCAGTGGGATGTCGAAAAATCCAATCGGTGAGCAATGCCAGCATTTGTTGAAAATCGGCGGTCTTGGTAAACCGGTGGTCGGCGCCTGGAATAATTTTCAGGCGTTTAGGGCCTGGTAAGGCGTCGAAGAGTTGCTGGCTTTGGTGAAGAGGCACAAATTCATCGTGATCGCCCTGGACGATCAATGTTGGAACGGTGAGGGTTCGCGCCGGCTCATAGGCGATGCGCGTCAGGCAGTCTTGATAGAAGGCATAGTCGAGAGGAAGGCGAGTTGCCCCTCCATGAAGGTCCGGGATCGTGTCGGTTTGTTTCCATTGCTGCAGTCCTTCTTCTCCAAGCTCCAGACGAAGCTCCTCTCCGAAGTCGACCACGGGACACTTGAGCGCCAGGCAGGCGAGGGGCGGGATGGAAGACGGATTCGAGGTATGCGTGGTTGTCCAGTCGGCAGCAGCGAGGAGCGAGACGAGACCGCCGAAGCTGGAACCGACGAGGGACAGCCGACGATACCCGCGATCGTACACGTAGCGCAAGGCCGCCAGCACTTGGCCAACTGCGAGGCTGGTCGTCAATTTGGAGAAGGGTCCGTCGCTCTCGCCATGGCCGAAATAATCGAATCGAAACGTAGCGACGGCTCGCCCAACCAAGAGAGTCGTCAGCGCCTGATTGCTGGTGCTGTTCTTGTGAGACAGAAAGCCGTGACAGAGCACCGCGACATGATCGGTCGGGTGGTCCGGTCTGCTCAGTACAGCCGCAATACGGTGGCCGGAGGGGTCGTCAAAAAATACGGTTTCTTCCATAGGCTGAGGGTTCCAGGGAGTCGCGAAGCGAGAGATCAGTCCGCGGCGGCCCGCTCGCCGGTCGGGTGTGTTCCGACCACCTGCGCGATCTTCATCGTGAACAACGTCAGACTGCTCAGCAGCAAGCCAAAACTCACCCAGACTGCCGTGTGGACCCAGGGCGAAGAGAGCGGAAGATTCCACGTCAGCGACGCGACGAGGATGAGCCCTAGGGTTCCAAAACTAAGGGTGGATACCTGTAGCGCCCGCCACCGATTCATGATGTGATCGAGATGTTCCCGATAGGCGGGCCGTTTTTTCTGACTCGTCACGCGTTGTGCAGCCAGGAGCCGGGGTAAGGCATAGGACAATCCCCCGACGATCGTTTGCAGCAGAAACCCAATGAATGCCGTGTGGGTGTAGGCGACCAGGTGCAGGGTGCCGTAGGGCATGAGTGGCGGTGTCCATAATACATTGATACCGACGGCCATGCCGGTGAGCGTCATGATGAATAGGAAGAACAAGGCTGTCATAAGGTGATCGGTGGCAGCCGAGCTTGGTTGCCCAGCTTGGTTCCAGGTGCGGACAAGATTCCAGCCACAGATCGCCAATGTGACGAGTAGGCAGATTCCCGCGGCCAGTTGAATGTGGACCGAGGAGAGAATGAAGCCAGTCAAGAGCCCGGCGGCGCCAGCCGGCAGCAGGAGCAAGACTGTCTGCCCCAAGCCGGTGCTTTCAAGCGGCCGATTCAATAACCGCGGCAGCGCGAGCTGAATCGTTCCGACCGTCGCCATGGTGAGGAACAACAAGAGGCCCGCGTGCAGGTGCCCCAGCCGGAGCATGCCGTGCCAGGTGGGGAACCAGGCTCCGGCGAGGAATTCTCCCAGGACGGCGCTCCCGAACAGGCCCGTCAAGCTGATCCCAAAGAACAAGGCAGCCAGCGGGGTCCATTCTGGGCAGGTTCGCAGCGCCTTCACCATGTGGCGCGCCATGGGAACGAAGCTCAGCAGCAGGAACAGTCCGCCGACGATGATCAGGTTGGAATCGCGTAACCACGATCCGGCGGCCAAACCCAGGGCTGCGAGATTCAGGCCGATGAACAGTCCAGGCTGTTTCGGCCGTTTCGTCTCGTGGCCCGCGAGTTCGATAACCGCTAGGGCCAGGCCGGTCATCATCTGTATGAGGCCGCCGACGAGGGCGCCGTGAACATGGAGCATGCGGAGGCCGGGGGGAAGTGGAGAGCCGCGCACGACGCCGAGAAAGGTCGCCAACCCTACCAGTGACGTCAGCAGCAGCCAGGTCCAGCCGGTGAGAAGAAACGACAGCGGTGTTCCAAACCCTCGACTCATGGGCATTTAATCCTGGTTCAGAAAATAGAAATGGTTGGTGGGACCCCTGCC
>JBDTWG010000204.1:0-6600 GCA_040006855.1 Nitrospira sp. | reverse complement strand
CAACAAAGGTAAGCATATTGAGCCAAAACAACCCAGGCCGGAGCCCCTATTTTAACGACAAGCAAACAGATCAAGCACACGGCGGCAGAAAGAAAAGGCCTACGCCCAACTTTTGCCTTGTGGATCGACAGCAACATTCCCAGAAGGTAGTACTGCATTCCCCATGCTGCATTGAGCACAGGATCAATCCGATCACTCGTCCCGTCTCCTATGGGCATGGCCTGCCAGAGATATACATATGCCAACCAAAAGACAATCAGACCTGCGGAAGGAAGCAATATTAGATACCTCGTCGCAAAGGATACGAGTCGGATAATGAATAGTGCAGGGAGGAAATACAATTGAGCTGAAATGGAAGAGTAGTACACAGCCCCTAATATCTCTCCAAAGTTATGACCAAGTACGAATGTAATAGGCGGATGCCCCACGAGCTCGAATCCGGCTCGAAGAATCAAATACAACAAACTGAAACATATCCAAGGAAGGAGTAATCGCCTTGCACTACGAATGCAATAAGCCGCATAAAGCAAATGATGGTTTTTTTGGATACTCTGCACAAACAGAAATCCGTCCGCCAAAAAAAATGGCGGAACCGCAACAGCTTGGACCCAGAAAGACATAATACGTACCACCGAGGGATCTAGGTTTGCATACGCCATCGCATGAGTAGCAACAACCATGATTATGGCATACCCCCGAAATCCATCGAGAAATGGAATCCTGCGTGCATGAGGGTCATAGTCGACTTTTTTTTTATCAGTTAGCATAATCAAGTTTGCCTACACCGAGAACCATCGGATGGAGCGCTTCTAGCGGTTGACATTGGCCCGAGGTTAGCACGAACAGGCTGCCCACCAATGTTCTCTAGTCCTGACGGCTATTTAGCGGCGGTTTTTGACGAGAGATCCCTTGGAGGGCGGCCACACTGTGTGGCCGCATAGAGCAATGAGACGACACAAGTTGTTTCGGCTATAGCTCATGAGCTGACAATTCGCTCGACACATTGCCGAGCTGTTTTGCCATCTCCAACAGGTCGACTGTCTCTTCGGTGCGTTTCAGTTCGATGGACATCCTCCTTCCTCTTACGAGAGGAAGACTGCTAAACTGTTAGATGGAATTCAGCGTGACTGCCGACTGAGAGATCGGCTACGAGCCGCTCCTGCCGGCCGTCTCCTTTCTCTATCTGCGGGGAGTGATTGCAATCTTATGCTAATAGGCATTTTTCATTTCTAGGCATGGAAGGTCACATCACTGATGTCCAGTTGGTGGCACAGGTTTCCGACGGAATTGCCTGATTCGGCCGAGAGCGCCTAGATGAACTATCCTTCGGCTAATGTGGTACCCCTTCTGCAGTCGCGCCCTTCGACCTAAGGAGGAAACCCGAGATGGCCCTTAATGAGACTCTCTTTTGCTTTTAGCAGCTGCTTCTTCATATGCACTCACAAGACTATGTCGAATCCTATCCCAGGAATACGTTCGCGTTACAACATCAATGGCTCCTCGAGCCAAGCGCAAACGCAGTGGGAAATCAGACAAGAGTTGCATTGTTCGTTCGACAAACGTCCCTGGCGTGTCTGCGATCAGCAGATGCTGTCCATCCTGCAACGAAAGCCCTGATGCGGCAAATGTCGTACTCAACACGGGCATGCCCATAGCCAATGCATCAAGAATTTTCAAACGCGTCCCTCCCCCCTCTGTGATGGGGCACACGAATACCGTGGCCTTTTGAAAATATGGACGGGCATCATTTACAAACCCAGGAACTTGCACGCGCGGATCACGCTGACTTAACTCCACCAGCCATGCCGGTGGATTTTTACCGACTACATCTATTTGGAGATTCTGCACTCTGCCAGATAGTTCAGGCCAAATGGACTTAAAAAAATAGGTGATGGCGCCTCTGTTCGCGAGTTGATCGAGACGACCGCAAAATAACAACCTGCTCCCTCCTGGATCTGGCCTCGGCGTGAAATACCCGACGTCAACCCCATTGGGAACGACACAAATCTTGCTCTGTCCGCACGAAGGTTTCACTATCGACCCCTCGTCCTCCGATACCACTATGTTGACGTGAAACGACGGACACCATCGGCGTTCTGCGGCGAGCAAGTGTGCCGCTTCACGTACCCAGAATGCCCGCCAGACCATGCTTCGCTCGCTACATGCTCTTCGTTGAACAAGCGCCGACTCGATATCATGATGATTCAGAACAGTACCAGCATTTGGAAGGAAGCGGACATAGGGAGCCAAGCCCAGTGTGTCGGCATGCACGACATCAAAACGTAATCGGGCCGCCAGACTCTGAACACGTCGCATCATATCTTTCGAGCGCAACCAGCGAAACTCATATGGCTCCCCCGTCACCATTCCGCTGAATGCACGCCAATAGCGACCGATGCCGAGCGAATCTTTTGAGAGTGGGACCCAGTCCACGCTGGCACAGAACTTCAACAATGCTTCCACACAATCCTGCGGGGTGACACCCGGTGGCCTCAATGCTGGCTGATCGAACACGAGGGCATGCACCTCGTGGTGCTTTGCCGCTTCCCTCAGCAGATTATAATTGCGCTGGAGTGGTCCTCCCTTCGGAGGATAGGCGAGATTATGTCCTAGCCAGAGAATTCGCATCAGAGATCGACACCCCCCAATCCCAGCGGGATTAGCATGGGTCAGACATATCGTTGTCCAACAGTTACTCTTTGACTATCATGTGGGCAAGCTGCAGGCAATGCTCCGGCTGGAGCAGTAGATAGTTCACGGACCAATGACCTACCGGTCTCTCGCGCAAGAGCTTTCCGTCAAAAAAATATACCTTATACCCGTACCCTCGCATGATCTGAAACAATTGATGCGGCGGTGTGCCTTCATCATCCGGATTCCCTCCTACTTCCAAGAGCCACGCCGGCTTGGATTGTTCAAAAAACCGTGCCCCCCCCTTCACTACCGCCAACTCATGACCTTCCACATCACACTTAATGAAGGTGATTTTGTCGCTCACATTTAGAAATAGAGAGTCCAGAGAGCGCATGGGTACCGTGTATTCCCGCATCGAGCTGGTCGTCTCACTCTGTTTCAAATCGATCTGCGCCCGATAAAAGTTGTTTCCACCGTACTCATGTTGTGGCACTCGCATCACAGCCGTGCCATCGGCGTTAGACATTGCATAATTCATCGGAAGGACATTCGTCAGTCCGAGCTTTCGAACGACGCCGATCAAAACCTGAAACGTATCAGGTATGGGTTCGATACTGTAGACTTTTCCAGTCGGTCCCACCATGGACGATAATATGTTCGTGTACCACCCCAAATTGGCGCCCATATCGATGACAACATCCCCTGATTTCACGAGAGCCTTCATTGGCTCTACATCCTCTTCCCAAAATTTTTCTACAGAGCGCACATAGTACTGGGTTTTGACCCATGTCAATATTGGCTTGGGCAAAACATTAGCCGCAAGAAGTCTCATAAGATGTCTAGACAATGGGCATTCTCCTCTTAATCGGGTTGACCACGTGTCAGTGGCAGATCACGCTCAACCACCTTTCGGCCCCTTTAGTTCCCAAATTCAGCAGTGTGCCCCTGTACTAAGTGCTCGGTACATGGCACCCGTGCGATTTGCCATTAGGCTCGCATTAAACTCGCGTTCAACTTGTTCCCGTCCCGCACTGCCGAACGCCGCAGCCTTCACCCGATCTTGAATTAACTCCCCGAGGGCTGCCGCAAGCTCGGTGGCATTAGCCGGCCCAACCAATAACCCAGAGGTTCCATGCGCCAACACTTCCGGAATTCCTCCCACCTCACTGGCAATCACCGGGCGCTTCAGGGCGAGTGCCTCTAGCAAAACCATCGGGACTCCCTCATGCAGAGACGACAACACAAAGATATCCATCATGTTGATAAAATCATAGGACTGCTCTTGGTGCCCTGCGAATATTACTGCTCGTTCTAGGCCCAGCCGTTTGACTACTGCTTCAAGGTGACCACGTAGTGGGCCATCTCCAACAAGAAGCAACACCACATTGGGATTCGACTTGTGAAGGATATTCAACGCTTCAATTAAGATGGAATGACCCTTCACCGGAACTAATCGACCCACCGTCCCTAGTAAGACCACTTGGTCGTCGATTTTCCACTCCTTCCGTTTCACCGACCTTGGCTTTGTAACGCGAACGGTTTCCAGATCGATCCCATTATGAATACATACGACACGATCAGCTCCATAGATCTGAGCTAAGGGCTTCTCAATGTCGGACGACACTGCGACGACTTTGTCGACGAACCGACGAGTCACGAATCTGTCGGCAAGGGTATAGCCGGCCATCTTCAAATTCTTAAGCCCTTTGAATGGTTCTGGCATCCCATGCACCACTCTAACCACGCGAGGTATTCCAAGGAATCGTGCGACGATCGACCCAAGGATGGAATCTTTATACTTGTGCGTATGGACAATATCCGGACGGATCTGCCTAAACATTTTCCCAAGGCGATAGGCAATGGTAAGAGGGCTGTGATTATTTTCTGGAATGATCCTGAGAGAAATGGGAAGCTTCCGAAGTTCATCCGCCAGCTTTCCATCATTGAACAAAATCACAGTCCATTCGAATCCAGGCAGTCGAACCAAATATTTCATGAGTGCAAGAAGCTGAACTTCTGCCCCGGCCCAGAGGTCCCCCATTGCCACATGACAGACCTTTATGGCAGAGGCTCGTTTCGAAGCCTCACACATCGGGATTCATCTCGGCCATAAACGATTTCTTAGTCTCGTCTGAACATGAATATACAAGGGAAGGAATCCCATCACACCAGATTATGAACTGGACTGCAGGCATTCGTCGTACAGTGATTGGTAGGCTCGCACCATGGTCCCCAAACTGAACTGTCCTTCCGCGCGACGCTTCCCCTTCTCCGCAAACTGAACTGACTGCTGCTTGTTCGTCAACAATGTCGTCACGCTCGATGCCAAGGCCTGGCTGTCTCGAGGCGGGACGAGAAAACCCGTCTCACCGTCGAGTACGAGTTCAGGATTTCCGCCCACCTGCGTCGCCACTACAGGTGTCCCGGCAATCATGGCTTCGAGTATTGCCATCGAGAGTCCCTCTGACAGCGAGGGAAGCACGAACACGTCGAGCAGAGCAAGAATTCTCGGAATATCCTGTCTCAGGCCGAGAAAATGTACTCGCTTATCCAATCCAAGGCGATGTACTTGCTCCTTCAACTTTGTCTCCAGTTCGCCTCTCCCGGCGAACACAAAAAACGTATCGGGGCATTTCTGCAAAATGGCTGGAATACCTTCGATCAAATATTGATGCCCCTTCACGGGGTACAGATTGCCCACGACCCCTACTATGCGACCTCCCTCGGGTAGGCCCAACTCCCTTCTACAGAGATCCACGTCGGAGGCTTCACAGTACGGCAACGCATCCACGCCGTTATAAACCACCTTGATGCGATCTGGAGAAACCCTGACTTTCTCAACGATGAATTGCTTCAGGTTCTCAGACACGGCCACCATGGTTGCCCGGCGGCTCACCCACCGATAGGCCAGGCGACGCCTGAGTTTTTCAGAGAAGTAGTTTTTCCCATGGACGGTCGCAACAAGTGGAATACCGGACAGGGCCGCAACAAAGGCCCCTTGCACATTGGCATCAAACTCATGGGCGTGAATCAACTCCACTCGCTCCTGCCGCAGAAGTCGTCTGAATTGAAGGGCCCATCTCCAATCTGTCATGCCGTGCGTTGGAATAACGTATGTACGCACGCCGCGACTTTCACTGCGTTCCTGGATCCAGCCTGTACGAAACAGACAGAGAATCGCTCGATATCTCTCTGGATCTAGCGAGGCAGCTAAATTGCTAATAACCCGCTCGGCACCGCCAGGGCCACTGCTAGTCGATAGGTAGAGGATGGTTTGAGAGGGCTTCTCAGGTGGCATATTTACCTTACACCGTCTGTCGGTATGCCCTCATCAAATCGCGACGATTGTTTCGCATCAAATACCACCGCACTCTGGCGCTAATACCTTCCTGGGAAAGTAGATATTCAAACTAGATTTCTCTCTTTGGCGCATTCGGGCACCCCGCCATTATCTCGCGGGTCGAGGGCGCATCCAAGGGGAAATCTTCGATGGCATCGGGGCGGCCACTATCTCAGGCTGATTCGCAGTATAGGCATTGGTAGTATTTCTGAGCGCCACAGCAAGCGCCATCATGATCCAGAAGGTGGGGTAATAAAGCGTGGAAATGAAGGTACTCGTGGCAAGATAGCCTATCATGCCACCCAAAATCGCATTGCCATGTAAGGTAGCGAGAGAAAGCTGGCGATCGGTTCCTCCCCTGAATCCTACCTTACTCCCACGCAACGTGCGTGGAGTGAATTGTTGGATTCTCGTGTCCCTGTAATTAAAATAGATCATTGCTCCAAAGAGCATCACGCCCACTAACCCCAATTCGGGTAGTAATGTGAAGTAGAGCGAGTGCGCCTGCCGACCTGCCAAGGACTTGGTTTGCCAAGTCCTTCCTCCCATGTATTCCCCTATTGTCCATGGGAAGTTTCCTTGCCCCACTCCAAAGACAGGATTGGCCAGAAACATTTCCCACCCAA
>JBDTWG010000203.1:0-6623 GCA_040006855.1 Nitrospira sp. | reverse complement strand
AGTGCGGTCTGCCTGCTGTCAATAAGAGTATCACCCAAGAGATGCCCGTCAAGGTGACGCGCTCTGGCTTCCGCATCGTCGAAGGTGTGTGTGCATGAGCTACAGATGAGGCGACCTCCACCGTACAAGCCGAGGAAAAGGAGAGTGGAGGGAAAATTATTTATTCTGCGATATGACGCGTGGCGCGCCGGTGTGGATATGCTGTGTGGTCAGGCAGTGAATTGTACGGGCTGGACTTGGATAGGCAAAGACGGGAAACTACATCAGGGTCCGGATCAGGAACGTCGCTTCGTACGGTTCGTTGGTTGTGCCGTCAGGGGATCATCGGGCCAATGGTGCCGCGGATAGCGCCCTCGCAGTTCTTTCTTCACCTCCTGGTAGGCTGAACGCCAGAAGCTCGCCAAATCTTTCGTGACCTGCACGGGCCGTCCTGCCGGTGAAAGCAAATGGACAATGACCGGCACTTTGTCTCCCGCAATCCGCGGTGTCTCCTGACAGCCGAACATTTCCTGCAACCGCACCGCCAGCACCGGCGTCTCACCCTGTTCGTAGTCCAACCGCACATGGGACCCACTCGGCACGGTGAGATGCGTGGGCATGAGGCGATCCAATTCCTGCCGTTGTTGCCACGTCAGCAGGGCTTCGAGCGGCGGCCGGAGATCGATGCGCCGAACCTGCGTGAGACTTGTCAGGCCATCGAGGTAGGGCCCCAACCAGCGAGCGAGGTCTTTCTCGAGCGCGTCGTCCGACAGATCCGGCCAGGTGGGATCGACATGACGGAGGAACGCGACCCGTCGCCGCCATTGTTGCAGATCCTTCGTCCAGGGCAGGCAAGCCAGTCCTGCTTGTTGGATGCCCAGCAGGAGCGCCGTCATGACTTGCGCGTGATCAGGGTCGTGGAGCCCACGGTCGTCGAGGATGAGTTGTCCAAGCCGCTGCTGTCGTCTCGCACGGACGCTCTGTGAGCGTTCGTCCCATTCCAGGAGGTCGACGTGCTGAAGCTGCTCCGCACAGTACTGTGTGAGTTCATCCTGCGTGACGGGAGCGGCGAGAAGAATCCTGGCCCAGTCTCCGGTGCCGTCGAGCTGCGCGACCACCAGATACTCGTCTTGTGATAACCCCTGAACCGTTTGGAAGGACGCGCCACGGCCGTTGGCCAATCGATATCGACCGTCGCTACCGGGGATTCGCTGCGCAATGCGGTCGGGGTACGCGAAGGCGAGCAGGATGCCGATGTGTTCGGTACTATCGCCGCCTGACGGCTTGAGTTGCAATTGCCGCCGCCATTGCTCCGATGCGCGACGCACCCGTTCACAGCCCGCTCGATTGATCGTCGCTCCGGCGAGATGATCCCTCGTGCCTCGCAAGGCTTCGATCCTGATGCGGAGATCGGCATTTCGCCACCCTGGTCCGCCTTGCAAAATATCGCGTTCACTGAGCAGAGCGGCCAGATCGCAGGCCGGGGTTCCCCAACCGAGCGGGACGGCAGTCACCATCATATGAGCCAGCCGAGGATGCACGGTCACGTGGGCGAGCCGGTGGCCGTGCGGCGTGAGGGTGCCCTCCGCGTTCAGCGCCCCAAGCTGCCGCAGCAGTTCACGCGCCTGGGCCAACGCGCCGGTGGGTGGTGGATCCAGCCAGGACAGCTCGGTGGCTTCGACGGCGCCCCATTCAGCCAGGTCTAGGGCCAGCGGGGTGAGGTCTGCTTCCAGGATTTCCGGCGGACGGCGGGGGAGGAGAGCTGCTTGCTCGGCGACCGTCCAGAGTCGGTAACAGCTGCCAGGTTCCAACCGACCGGCGCGGCCGCGTCGCTGATCAGCGGCATCCTGCGTGACGCGAATGGTGTCGAGTCTGGTCAGTCCCGAGCGAGGATCGAATCGCGGCACACGCATGAGCCCGGCATCGATGACGACTCGCACGCCTTCAATGGTCAAACTCGTTTCGGCAATGGAGGTGGCGAGCACAATCTTTCGTTGGCCCGGCGGCGCGGGAAGAATCGCCTGTTCCTGTTCCTGCTGCGGCAGCTCTCCATGCAGGGGCGCGATGAGGATGTCGGAACCGAGTGAGGCGTCTCGCAGCTGCCGTTCCACACGACGGATTTCAGCCATGCCCGGTAGAAAAACCAATAGGCTGCCGGTATCACGGGTCAAGGCTTGACGAATGCTCTGCACAACGGCCGGTTCGAGACGGCCCTCGATCGGCTGTTGTAGGTAATGAGTGCTGACAGGAAAGAGGCGGCCTTCGCAGGAGATGGTCTCGGCATCCTGAAGGAGGCGTGTTACGGCGGCACAGTCCAACGTCGCAGACATGACCAGCAGGCGAAGGTCCGGCCGGAATACCCGCTGGGATTCTCGCGCGAAGGCTAGGCCCAGATCCGCCTGCAGGCTGCGTTCGTGAAACTCATCGAAGATGACGAGGCCGTACCCGGCGAGCGAAGGGTCATGCTGAAGCAGGCGCGTGAGAATGCCTTCGGTCACCACCTCGATGCGCGTGTCCGGTCCGACCTTGGTGTCGTGGCGAATGCGGTATCCCACGGTTCGGCCGACGGGTTGGCGTAAGGTCGCCGCCATGTAGGCCGCCGCTGCACGCGCCGCCAGACGCCGCGGCTCCAGCAATACGAGCTTCTGCCCGGCGAGCCAGGTTTGATCAAGGAGCGCGAGCGGCACGCGGGTGGTTTTGCCCGCGCCCGGTTGCGCCGTCAGGAGTGCCGCACGTCCGGTTGCCAGCGCCGTTCGCAGAGTAGGTATCGCCTCTTCTATTGGTAGTCGGTCCATGGTAGGGTGCGCCCGGCAATTGAACTTGGACAAGACTGTATCAGAAACAGGCTCTGCCCGCCGACTGTTGAATGACTCAGAGGGAGATCAGCTTGCGATGGAACGACTGTTGTGGACGGATGAGAAGCCGAAGACGGCCGGATGGTATTGGTGGCGCGGGCTTGAAGAGGACACGGAGCTTCTGATTCTGTTCGTCGATGAGGTCGGCTACTTTCAATGGCCCGATGGCACGTCACAAGAAGTGGGATTGACCAAGGGCGAATGGGCCGGTCCGCTGGATCCGCCGAGTGAGGGCTGAGTCTGGCGATGATCGTCTTGCCTGCGAACTGTGAACGGGCCTTGCTTGAACGATTTCTACGCGCCGAAGCGATGGCGCTGTGGGCCGTGCGTGCCGCTCAAACGCAGAACCTTCCCCGCCATGTGCAGGTGTTTCTGCAACGGCACGAGACCGATGAGCAGGATCATCTGCGTCAGTTCGAATCGATGCTGGGGACGACGTCGCAACGGCCGCCGACTTTACCCACGGTGCCGTCACAATGGGAAGCGCTGGCGGTACTCCTGTTCGGCTACGAAGCGCTCGGCCTGGAGTTTGCCCGACTACTTGCCACCCTCAGACCTGATCTGTCGGAGATTCTCGACGATGAACTGGTGCACGTGGGGTTCTTCGCGAAGGAACTTGCTGTGATCCTGGCGGGCGGGGAGACGCAGGCCCAGCAGGCGCGAGAGACCGCTCGGGCCTGGTGGAAGAAATTACCGCAGACCCTCGACCGTTACTTGCGCGACGACTCCCTCACTCCCTATCGAGCGGAGTTGCGCCAGCACATCTTATCGGCGATCGAAACCCGGTTTACCACGCTCGGATTGCTTCCCCAGCTGGATACACGCATCACATGTTGATGGGTCTTCCTCTACTTCTATTCATGGATGTAAAGGCGCTGGCGCAAAGCCTACGTGCCAGGCGGGTGTGCGAAATGCCAAGGACCTATGGAAATGCAGAAGCTATGTGAGCAGCAACCACATGGCGAGGAATTTTGCAGGCTGCTCAAAAAGGCCGTCCAGCGCGGCCGCAGCGAGGCGCACGGCGCGAGGAATAACGAGCGTCACGTTCGTGCGCGCCCGCGAGTCGGTGAGCGGGCAGTCTCTTAGTCGAGGATGGGGCTATTCTGTACGTTGAGGCTCTGAACGATGCGAGAACGCAGCTGGCGGCCTTTTTCAGCAGCCTGCTAGACGCTGGCCGGGACGAGGCCGCCCACCACACCCATTTTGCGAAACTTCTGATCGCGTTGAGCGATGAGCTGATCGGTAGGGAGTTCAACGAGTCCGTAGAGTTGATTGGTGAGCGCTTTCGCGACCCGGTCTGAGATCGCTCTCGCGTCCCGGTGCGCCCCGCCGAGTGGTTCGGGGATGACCTCATCCACGATGCCGAGTCCGACCAGGTCTTGTGCGGTCATCTTCAGCGAGGCTGCCGCGTCGGGCACCTTGGCAGGATCGTCGTAGAGAATGGCCGCGCAGCCTTCCGGGGAAATGACCGAGTAGACAGAATGTTCCAACATGAGGATGCGATCGCTCACGCCCAAGGCCAAGGCGCCGCCGCTGCCGCCTTCGCCGATCACCACGGAAATGATGGGGACCGCTAACCGTGACATGACGAATAGATTTCTGGCGATCGCTTCGGCCTGTCCACGTTCCTCGGCGCCGATGCCGGGATAGGCGCCTGGGGTGTCGATCAAGGTGATGATCGGACGGCCGAATTTTTCCGCTAACCGCATGAGCCGCAACGCCTTGCGATAACCTTCCGGATTGGGCATGCCGAAGTTCCGCTGCATGCGCTCCTTGAGCGTCTTGCCCTTTTGGTGCCCGATGATCATCA
The DNA here is from genome assembly GCA_040006855.1 of Nitrospira sp. Classification (GTDB taxonomy): domain Bacteria; phylum Nitrospirota; class Nitrospiria; order Nitrospirales; family Nitrospiraceae; genus Nitrospira_A. Next base: position 1,979 of record JBDTWG010000203.1, on the reverse strand, counting down.
CGGTTCGGTCGTTGAATCGGGCGAATCCTCCCACGATGGCGCGGTCGTCGCCGAAGTTACGGTCGCCATGGAGTTCGAGAAAGTCGCGGCAGAGTTCGTTGATGTAGTCGAGCGTCGTGGGCCGCTGGGGATGGCGGGCCAACTGGGTGCGCTGCCACGGAGTCAGGCCGTTGTAGAGCTGATGTTCAACCTGGGCGAGTTTCGTTCGTAACTTCCGGATTTCTTCTTGCGTACCGGACTTAGGCGATTCCGCGGAAGCGAGCTTCTCGATTTTCTCTTCGAGTTCGCGGATCGGCTTTTCAAAGTCGAGATAGTCTCTCATACTGTTTAACCCCCTAAGGGTGTTGCCTAGGTGCGCCTAGGTTACCAAAGTGATGGCACCTTTGCCTAGCACTTCCTCTATATCGGCGACGAAATGCTCACTGGGAGTGATCTTGATGTTGGGAAGAGGCGAAGTCCGTGCCTCTATGGTTTCCCCTAAGTCCATCACGAGGGAGACGGTCGAGGAGCCGGGGTATTTTTGGAATACCTGGCGAAGCATCGGAAGTCTGGTTGAAGCGGTCGGACCGGCATTCAACCGAATCATGACCCGCGAGATTCCCGTGTTCTGCAATTCGGCCAGCGGTTCGATCTTGGTCCCGCGCAACTTGGTGCCTTTGTCTCCGCGATCCACGGTGCCCGTCAATCGCACGACTCGTTCCGGCACGATCATCTCGGCATGGTCGCGATAGAGATCGGGAAAGGCTATCACTTCCACCACCCCATGTAAATCCTCCAGCGTCACATAGGCCATCCGGTCGCCTTTTTTCGTGAGCATCGATTTCACGGCCGTAATGATGCCGCAGAGTTTCACTTCGCGTCCGTCGGGCACGTCGGGGATCTGCATAGTCGTGGTATTGGCAAACAGCTGGATGGCCGCTTCATAACGCGCCAACGGATGCGCGCTGATATAGAAGCCAGTGAGCTCGCGTTCGTATTTCAGCATCTCGCCCTGGCTCCACTCCGGGACATCGGGCAGCGTGGGTTCCGCCAGCGTCTGGGGTGTGCCATCCATGTCGTCGCCGAAGATGCTGGTTTGGCCGAGGGCACGCTCTTTCTGAATGCTCGTACCTTCATCCATCGCTTGATCGAGGACGGCCAGATATTGGGAGCGACGCCCGCCCATGGAGTCGAAGGCGCCGGCCTTGATGAGACCTTCCATCATCCGCTTGTTGAGCTTGCGCAGATCAACCCGGCGAAAGAGATCGAAGAAGGATCGAAAGGGTCCCGTCTCGTTGCGCACGTCGATGATCGCCTCGACGGCGCCTTCGCCGACATTCTTGATAGCGGCCATGCCGAAACGAATGCCGTTATCGACGACCGTAAAATGTTTATGGCTTTGATTCACGTCCGGGGGAAGCACCGGAATGCTGAGCCCGCGACATTCGGTGAAGTAGCCGACGATCTTATCGGCATTGCCCATGTCGGTCGTCATCAACGACGCCATGAACTCGGTCGGATAATGGGCCTTGAGGTAGGCTGTCTGGTAACAGACCACCGCATAGGCCGCGGCGTGAGACTTGTTGAACCCGTACCCGGCGAACTTCTGGATTAACTCATAGAGCTTGTCGGCCTTCTTTTCAGGTATTTTTTTCTGCTTCGCCCCTTCTAGGAACTGCACCCGGAGTTTTTCCATCTCCTCCGGCTTCTTTTTGCCCATGGCGCGGCGAAGAATATCAGCTTGCCCGAGTGAGAACCCGGCCACCTTGTTGGCGATGGCCATGACCTGTTCCTGATAGACGATGACGCCGTACGTGTCCTTCAGGATCGGTTCAAGCTCGGGCATCTCATAGGCGATCGGAATCTTGCCCTGCTTGCGTTTGATGAAGTCCGGGATCAGGTCCATCGGGCCGGGGCGATAGAGCGCGATGATGGCGATGATGTCTTCGAACCGGTCGGGCTTGAGCCCCATGAGCAGGTCGCGCATGCCGGAGCTTTCC
>JBDTWG010000202.1:0-6637 GCA_040006855.1 Nitrospira sp. | reverse complement strand
GTAGTCCGTTCGGACCGTTCACACAACCGTTGCGGAATGGTAGTCGACGATGTGGGCGTAGACGGACGGCGGCGCATGACGACCGTCACAGAGCTGTAGGAAATCGATAGCGGAAGCCTGGCAATATCTCGATGGTTCCTGCGCCGCTATTCTCGAGTTTTCGACGAAGAAATCGAATCCGGTGATCGAGCTCTTCCATCGGAATCCTCTGGTTCTCTCCAGCGAGAAGGGTGGTCAGCTCTTCAGCCCTCACTAATTCACCCTCCCGAGGGAGTATCGCGCGGAGGAGCGCCAGTTCCATACTTGAAACTGTGAGTTGTCGCCCTTCTAGAGATACCACGAAATATGGCCCTTGCACCGTGATCGAGGCGTCCGACAGGGCGGTCGCTGCAGAAACGAGCTCTTGGCTTCGACGCAGGACGGCCTGCACGCGAGACACGACTTCACGCGGACTGAATGGTTTCACCACATAGTCATCAGCCCCCATTTCGATTCCCGCGATACGATCTTCTTCGGTGCCCAGCGCAGTCAGCATGATGATGGGGATATGCCTGGTGGACGGAGTGCTTCGCACCAACCGGCATACTTCCTGACCATTCATGCCCGGCAACATGAGGTCGAGCAGAATCAATGAGGGCATGAAGCGTTGCACATTCTCCCATCCGGTATGGCCATCCGCGGCCAGAGTAGTGGCGAACCGAGCCTGGCATAAGGCTCGGTCGAGCAATGCGGCATGGTGCGGTTCATCTTCAATGATGTGGATCATGGCGCCTGACATAGGAAGCGAGGGTAAGACTGACTTGTTGCCGTCTCCTCTTGAAAAGGTCGCGCCCGCGTTAATTCCCGTCTCGAGACGACGCAGGACTCTGCAGCACAGGGGAAGAAATTTAACATGCCGTTAACGCGGCAGTGAGGGCGGCGCAATGTGTCAATCGTACGCTGTTGCATCATTGTTACGGCTTCATTTCATCACCTCCTGGAGGAATCATATGATGGTCGCTACGCATCGTCAGATCTGCATGGGTGTCACACTCACAGTATTGGGACCGTTCATGACGACCAACCTGTGGAGTGCCGGCACGGCTGAGCATGCCGCGATCACCGAACAGGTTACGCTCGACCAGGAGATCAAGCCCTACCAAAAAGTGAGTGGTGTCTCGGGGACGATCAATAGCATCGGATCGGACACGCTCAACAATCTGATCACCCTCTGGGCCGAAGGATTTCGAAAACAGTATCCGAATGTGAAGATCCAAGTGGAGGGCAAGGGGTCCAGCACAGCGCCACCGGCGCTCATTGAGGGCACCGCGCAACTCGGTCCGATGTCGCGGACGATGAAGTCCAGCGAGATCGACGCGTTCGAAGCCAAGTTCGGATACCCGCCCACTCCCTACCCCGTGGCCGTCGACGCCTTGGCGTTATTCGTCAACAAAGACAACCCCGTCAAGGGTCTGACCATGCCGGAGGTGGATGCACTGTTTTCCAAGTCTCGACGGCAGGGACATGCGGTCGACCTGACCAAGTGGGGCCAGCTTGGACTAACCGGCGATTGGGCTGCTTCGCCCATCAGCCTCTACGGACGGAACTCGGCTTCAGGAACCTATGGATTTTTCAAAGACCATGCGCTCAAGAATGGCGACTTCAAAGATCAGGTGAAGGAACAGCCGGGATCCGCATCAGTAGTCCAAGGGATCAGCGAAGACCGTTATGGGGTCGGCTACAGCGGGATCGGCTATACGACGTCCGGCGTCAGAATGGTTCCCCTGGCGGCAAAGGCCGGCCAGTCGTACATCGAACCGACCCAGGCCAACACGAAGAACGGTAGTTACCCTCTGTGGCGCTACCTCTACATCTATGTGAATCAAGCTCCCGGCAAACCTCTGTCGCCGATCGTCAAAGAGTTTCTCGCTTATGTCTACAGCCGGGAGGGTCAATCCGACGTCTTGAGAGACGGGTACTTTCCGGTTGATGCGACCCTGGCTGAGAAACAATTGGCCAAGATCCGCTGACGATCAGCACGAGACCGACGAATGCTCAAACCGCTTCACATGCGCCCCCTGATCGATCGCCTGGCCCGCGTCGTGATCACCGTCGGCGGCTTGGCGACGATCCTCAGCATTCTCGGCATTTTCTTTTTCCTCTTTCGGGAAGTCACGCCGCTGTTTACGGCCCCTACCGCCAAATTGGTGCAGCGTATGATCGTGCCTGCCTCACTCACGGCGGAAGGGCCGGTTCAATTTGCGGTGGATGAACATCGCGAGATCGCGCAGATACTCACGTCTGGCAGCCTGCAGTTCATCGAGCTAGCCTCTGGCCAACCGATCCCGATGGAGCTGCCGGCCGACCTCAAGAGCAGGCACCTCACGGCAATGGCCCAAGGCGGAGGCAGTGCTCCCCGTTACGCGGTCGGCACGGACGAGGGCGAAGTGCTGTTGCTGAAGATCGGCACGACCACGGATTTTTCCAGTTCCGGCGAGCGCCAAAAACGTCCGCTGATCCGGGCCGATCGACCACTCAAGCTTACGCGAGGCCCTGTCAAGACGCTGGCGTACCGGTTCAACGACCGTGGAAGCCTGCTGGCCATCCTCTCTCAAGAAGGTCGGCTGGTCGTCGTGCGAATACCGGCGGAGGATGCCGCGGATCACGATCCGGTCATCACAGAGCTTCCAAAGCCGACGGCTGTCGTGACGTCCTTGGCTCTGGACGGCTCGCTCGAAAATCTGTACATCGGCACGGTAGAAGGGGTCGTGCTGCATGTCGCCCTATCCGACACGGAGCCGCCCGCAGTGAAAGGCGGCTATGCGGTGACCACACCGACCACGGCGGTGACGGCGCTCGGCTTCCTGAGCGGTGATCGGAGCCTGGTCGTCATGACGGCGGAGGGCGAAGTCTCGACCTGGGGGCTCATACGGCGCGCAGAGGATCAATCTCGTTGGCGGCTCACCAAGATGCATACGTTCCGATCTCATGCCGCGCCGGTGACGGCCTTTGCTCCCTCTCAGCGGGTGAAGGGGTTTGTCACGGCGGATGCACAGGGGCAGATTTTTCTCCACCATGCGACGGCCGAACAAACCTGGCTCAAGCTCTCGAACGGCGACTCCCCGATCCGCGCTGTGAACTTCGCGCCGAAAGGCGACGGGTTGATGGCCTTCGATGGGGCCGGGCAACTGTCGCTGTATCAGCTGCACAATGCCTATCCCGAAGTGACCTTCGAGACCCTGTTCGGCAAGGTCTGGTATGAAGGGTACGACCAGCCCGCCTATGTGTGGCAATCGTCTTCGGGGTCGGATGATTTTGAACCCAAACTCGGCTTGATGCCGCTTGCCTTCGGGACGCTCAAAGGCACGATGTACGCGTTGTTCCTGGCCGTGCCGATCGCCATTCTAGCGGCGATGTGCACGTCGCAATTCATGCATCCCGATCTTCGCGCGAAGATCAAGCCGGTCATTGAAGTGATGGCCGCCTTGCCGACGGTCGTGTTGGGCTTTCTGGCCGGGCTGTGGCTGGCTCCCCTGCTGGAGCGATTGCTCCCGGCCGTGGCTGGAATGGCCGTGGCATTGCCGGTGCTCGTCCTTACGAGTTCTCTTTTGTGGTACCTCGTTCCCCCCGCCTTCAGGCGACGCCTTCGCCCTGGACAGGAGGCGCTGCTCTTGATTCCCATCCTGGCACTCGGGATTGGAACCTGTCTCTGGGCCAACTCGTCAATCGAGGCCTGGTGGTTCGGCGGCGACATCAAGGCGTGGCTCTCAAACCGGCTCGGTATTCAGTACGATCAGCGCAACGCCCTGGTGGTCGGCATCGTCATGGGGTTTGCGATCGTGCCCGTCATCTATAGCATCGCAGAAGAAGCGCTCGCGAATGTGCCCAAGACTCAAATTGCCGGCTCCCTCGCGTTGGGCGCCACTCGCTGGCAGACCGTCCTTCATTTGGTATTGCTCTCCGCCAGCCCAGGGATCTTTTCTGCCGTCATGATCGGGTTCGGCCGCGCGATCGGAGAGACCATGATCGTCCTCATGGCGACCGGCAATACACCGATTTTGGATTGGAACTGGGCGAACGGATTCCGAACCCTGTCGGCCAATATTGCCGTGGAAATTCCCGAAGCGCCCCACGGGGGCAGTCTGTATCGGGTGTTGTTCCTGGCGGCCTTATTGCTGTTCATCGTCACCTTCGTCATCAATTCGCTGGCGGAAATCGTTCGCCAGCGGCTGCGAGACAAGTACAGCCATGGGTAAGCGCGCTGATTCGATGAAAAGTTTCTGGCGGGGCGGTGAACTCTTCGTGTGGATGACGGCCTCCGGCGTGGCGATCAGTCTCTTGATGGTGGGAGCCATGCTCGGCTTGATTATGGTCAACGGGCTGGGGCAATTCTGGCCCGCCCCCCTGCATCAGCTCGTGCTGAAGACGCACGAGATCGTCATCGGCCAGGTGGTGGGACAGGAAGTCATTCCCAATTCGGTGACGGCGGAGAGCCCCAAGGGATTGGAACGATTTCGCTACCGTGTGGGCAATCGCGATGTATTGGGCTCTGAGTATCGGTGGGTCAACGGAGACGATATCGTCTCAACCAGTAGCCCGAGCGACCTGACGTTCGTCGAACGACGTGAATGGGGTCCCGCGTTCGGTCGGCTCGGCATCGTCGCCGCGGATGGAACGACGGAAACTCGGGACGGCGACACCTGGTCGGCCATCGGAGCGCTGGTGACGGAATCCACCGCACTGCGTCGGCGTATCGAACATCTGGAGCGCGACGAAATCGGCGCGATCAACTATCGCCTCGAGAAAGCCAGGCTCGAGCGTCAGGCCCTGATGCTCGACGGCCAACTTAGTCCGCGCGAAGCCGAGGTGGACCGACGTCTGATTGATCAGATCGCTGCACTCGAGCAGGAATACCAAGCCAAAACGGTGGAGTTGGAGCAACTGCATAAGGAGGCCGGAAAAAAGACACTCCTCCTGACCCTTTCCAATGGGCGGTCCTTGCGTCTCACACTCGCCCAGGTCATCGCAGTCAGCAGGCCGAACGACATGAACTGGATCGAGAAGGTCGTCGCCTACGTTCACAACCTCTGGCTGTTTGTATCCAGCGAGCCGCGTGAAGCGAATACGGAAGGGGGGATCTTTCCGGCGATTTTCGGCACGGTCCTCATGGTGTTCTTGATGACCATCGCCGTGATGCCGTTCGGGGTCATGGCCGCGGTGTATCTGCGGGAATATGCCAAGCAAGGTGTGTTGGTTCGACTGGTCCGAATTGCGGTGAATAATCTCGCCGGCGTCCCGTCCATCGTGTTCGGTGTGTTCGGGTTGGCCTTTTTCGTGTATGCGCTGGGCGGAACGATTGACCAACTGCTCTTTCCGGAATCGTTGCCCAATCCCACGTTCGGCACCGGTGGCATTCTCTGGGCCTCGCTGACTTTGGCGCTCCTGACCGTGCCGGTCGTGATTGTCGCGACCGAAGAGGGCCTATCTGCCGTGCCGCGAGATTTCAGGGAAGGGTCGGTCGGGTTGGGGGCGACCAAATTTGAAACGATCTGGCATGTGATTTTGCCCTGCGCGCTGCCAGGGATTTTAACGGGACTGATTCTGGCCATGGCCCGGGCGGCCGGCGAAGTCGCGCCGCTGATGCTGACGGGCGTGGTGAAATTAGCGCCCGCGCTCCCCTTGGACACGTACCTGCCGTTTCTGCACCTCGACCGAAAGTTCATGCATTTGGGATTTCATATCTATGACGTAGGATTTCAATCGCCGAACGTCGAAGCCGCCAAACCGATGGTGTACATGACCACGCTGATTTTGATCCTCGTGGTCGTCCTGCTGAATTGGACGGCCGTGATGTTGCGAAACCGCCTTCGCAAGCGCTTTGCGATGTCCGCGGTGTAATCACTGAGAGGAGTTTGCATGGAAGTCCATTCTATGAGTCTATCGTCCACTCCCCCGATCATCCCGGCTCGTCCCATCGTTCCGATTCAAGTGCAGTCTCGCGTGACTCGCGAGCAGCATGCTGCGCCTTCCCCGGGCGAGGTGAAAATACAGGTTCGCAACCTGGACTTTTATTACGGTGAACGGCAGGCTCTCTTTCACGTGGTCCTGACGGTGCGATCACATTCGGTGACCTCCTTCATCGGGCCCTCCGGTTGCGGGAAATCCACCTTGTTGCGTTGCCTGAACCGCATGAACGATCTGGTGGAGGGCGCGCGGGCGGTTGGACGGGTGGAGCTGGACGGCGCCGACATTTACGACCTCGAGATTGATGTGACCGATCTCAGAAAACGCGTGGGCATGGTGTTCCAAAAATCGAATCCCTTCCCCAAATCCATTTACGACAACGTCGCCTACGGCCCTCGTCTCCATGGGACCAAGGACAAACGACGGCTGGACGAGCTGGTGCAACAAAGTTTGCAAGGCGCGGGATTGTGGGATGAGGTGAAGGATCGCCTCATGCAGAGCGCCTTAGGTTTGTCGGGAGGACAGCAGCAACGGCTCTGCATCGCGCGGGCCCTGGCCGTGCAGCCCGAAGTCATTCTGATGGACGAACCCTGCTCCGCGCTCGATCCGATTGCCACGGGGAAGATCGAGGAGCTTATTTTTACACTGAAGGACACCTATACTGTTGTCATCGTCACCCATAACATGCAGCAGG
>JBDTWG010000201.1:0-6646 GCA_040006855.1 Nitrospira sp. | reverse complement strand
GAGCCAGGGGGTTACCGAGCCATCCCCCTGTGGAAACGGGGTTGACGGCGCGGCGGAGGCGGACTCAGAGCTCATCGAAGCCGTCGCCCATCGTCTCGCCAAGATCATGCAGACGCGACCGGCGGACTCTCTACTACCTCCCCCGCGATGGGATTCCATTGCTTTACCAAGCCGCGAGACCCTCAGCACCTGGTGCGATCAAACTCTGGGCACCACGATTATTGAAACCATCAACCAAGAATTGATCAAGTGGTGCAGCGTCTTTTTGGATGAGGGAGAGGCCGGCTGGGCCATGCCCCACCGGGACCAGAAATTCTTTCGTGCCTGGAAGTCGCTCGCCCAATATGACGGTGTGTTTCGGTGCCTCGGCATCAAACAGGCCGGTCAACGAATTCGTGCTCTACCGGATAGGACAGAGGACGCCGTGCTGGATAGTTTGAGCAGGCTCACACTGCCCAAACCGGTATGGGAAGAGTACCTGTCTCTTCACCTGGCTACCTTGCCAGGGTGGACCGGCTATATCAAATGGCGTTCCAATCAAGACAACTATGCCTGGCAGCAGCACTTTCCCATCGACCTCGTGAAATACCTGGCGGTGCGTCTGTTTTACGAGCGGGAGCTCGTGGAACATAGTTGCCGGACTCGTCTCGGGATCGGGGGAACGTACGATGAAATTCGCAAATTCATGGACGAATACCCCTATACCTACTGGCTGCGACGCGAGTGGGTGGCGGGACGCCTCTCGCCGGCCTGCGCCGACCTGGCTCAGCAACTCACACGCTCCGATCGACGATTCGAGCCCGCGGCCTGGGAAGAATTGGGCCGCACACAGTTCACGCTCCACGCCGAGAAGGATGAGGAGCAGGTTCCCGTGCAATCGGCGACATACCTGGTTCGGCTGACACGTGCGCTGTCGATTCCCACTGCCGCGATCGAATCGACTACCCCATCAGACCTGCTGACGGTCCTCGACTGGCTCGCTGGATTTCCCCCTTCGCAGCACGGGCCCCGCTGGCTGGATGCCTTTGAAGCGAATCACCGGCGACAGCTGTTGCGTGACCTCGGAGCGGCCGCCACTCGGCCTGATGACATCCACCCGCCCCAGGAGGCCAGCCTGTCACGGCCACTCGCCCAGGTCGTATTCTGTATCGATGTGCGGTCAGAAGTCTTTCGCCGTCACCTCGAACATCGCGGCGGGTATGAGACATTGGGCCTGGCCGGATTTTTCGGGGTCCCCTTGGACTATCAACCCTTCAGCACGCAGGTCACGGTCTCCCAATGCCCCGTGCTACTGAAACCGAAGAACCAGATTCGAGAAGTGCCACGAAGCTATCACGGGAACTTGGCCGAGCGGCACAAAACGGCAGCGCGGCTGGGAGAGGCCGGTCACCAATTACTGCATGATCTGAAGGAGAACGTGATCACGCCTTATGTGATGGTGGAGGCGCTCGGTTGGTTTTTCGGCCTGCCGCTCTTTGGGAAAACATTGTTCCCTCGCTGGTATCACAACAGCATTCGCTGGATGAAGGAAGCGCTCCTCCCTTCGATAGCCACCACCTTGACGGTAGAAAAAATCTCGCGCGAAGCGGCGGATGACATGATTACCACGGAGCAGCATGCGCACATTCGGGAGATCCTTCGTGAACGGTTCGGACTCCGAGGCAGAGCTCTCTCTCCGGCCCTCTTGGATACCATTCGAAAACAAGCACTCGGTCATGCGGAGGGACTCAACGGCGAACTTGCGCGGGTGCTGGGGCTTGGTCAGGAAGCGGAAGAAGCCTTCTACCGGGAATTGCGCGAGCGCTATCGGATCAGTCTACGCGGCATTTCCGACCGTCTGAACCGTCTCACGCAGACCGGGTTCTCGGTCACCGAACAAGCGTATTTTGTCGAGGCAGCCCTGAGACTGATGGGCCTCACCTCAAATTTCGCGCGCGTCGTTTTATTCTGCGCGCATGGCAGCACCTCTCAAAACAATCCCTACGAATCGGCACTCGATTGCGGGGCCTGCGGCGGAAACCACGGACTGCCCAATGCCAGGACCATTGCGACAATGGGCAACAGCCCTAACGTTCGCGAAATCTTACGGGATCGTGGCATCAAGATCCCCAGCGACACCCATTTCTTCGCGGCCGAGCACGACACGACCGTCGATCAGGTCCGCATCGTCGATTTGGAAGACGTCCCCCCGACACATCGGAAAGACCTCCAGCGGCTCATCACGGATCTGGAAGAGGCCGGGGCTCAGACGGCCCTTGAGCGCGGCATCAGGCTGGATACGCTTGCCGGATCAACCCAGACACACACCGCGCGGCAGCTTGCGAGCAGGCGTAGCAAGCATTGGGCAGAGGTCCGTCCGGAATGGGGACTCTCGCGGAACAGTCTCATCGTCATCGGGCGACGCGCCTTGACGCAGTCCGTGGATCTTCAGGGCCGCGCGTTTCTTCACTCCTACGACTATCGGCAAGATGCCTCCGGGAGATTGCTCGAAACCATCATGACCGCGCCGCTGGTGGTTGCGCAATGGATCAACATGGAACACTACTTCTCGACTGTCGACAACGAGGTCTATGGAAGCGGCAGCAAAGCCTATCACAACGTAGTCGGGCGCATCGGCGTCATGACCGGAGGGGCAAGCGACATGCGCCTCGGATTGCCCGCCCAAACCGTCTTTAAAGGTGAGACGCCCTACCATGAACCGATGCGTTTATTGGCGGTGATCGAGGCCCCCAGAGCGCGCATCCAGTCGATCATCGACCAGCACCCTCATCTCGAGCAGCTGGTCACCCAGCGGTGGATTACACTCGTGGCCCTCAACCCAGAGGACCACACATTTGAACTCTATGACAGTAATGACGGATGGATAGGAGGAGGAGCAGACGATGATCAGTTTGACACTGCATCCGATGAAGGAGATTAAGATCGTGGTTCAGGGCGACCATGTGAAACATGTCACTGACCTGCTCAACCGAGTCGGCGCGACCGGCTATACGATCATCAACAGCGTATCAGGGAAAGGCCACCACGGATTCCACGAAGGGCATCTGCTGTTCAACGATACGAGCAGCCAAGTCATTGTGTTCACCGTCGTGCCGAATGATAAGGTCGATGCGATCCTGTCCGGGTTGGGCCCCCTTTTTAATAAACATTCCGGCGCCATGTTCGTGACAGACGTGGCGGTCAGCCGGCGAGACCATTTCGTGGCCGAATGACGGAGGCAGGCAAGCAGCCTCGTCCCTCTGTTTCTAAGGCCCTTGACACCCGCGCCCAGGGGCTGCCCGCTACTTCCTAAACCACGACCATCCCCCCAAATCAGCCTTGTTTGAGAGTCCATCGTGGAAAATCCTGTAGGCTTCCGTCAGCTGATAGCTCGCACCTAATTTCGAGATTGATGAGGCAGGGGCAAGAAATTCGAAATGGGTCGCGACTGGATGGCACCGGAGGAAGAAACGCAGGTACGAGCCCGGTGCCCGCACCTGCGCGAAAGCATTATTTCACCTTGGAGAAGTCGGCATCGAACTGCTGGAGTTGTCCATCCTGCAAGGTCACGATCACAGTGGTCTTGGCATTGGGATCGAACGTGTCGTATCCGAATCGGGCTGTGAAACGCGAACGATAGGCAGGACCTGCCACCTCGTTTTTTCTGCCACGATCAGCCGGACTGATGTCCACCGGACGAATATTCTTCCCCTTTTGCTGAAACACGATGTCGGCCTTTTCCGCGAAGTACTCATCATCGCCGCAGAGTTGCACTTCGATTTCCATGTTCGGCATGTCCATAACCTTCTGGATGAATTCTTCGGGCATGCGTACATCTTTCTTCTGCTTTTTCGATTCGGCGGCCTCTTGCCGACCGAACGCTTCGAGCCGATAGCGCTTGGTGCGTAGGATGGCACTCGCGCCACATTGATCCTTTTCCGGATCTGCGCCCACGCGCGTGACCATCGAGGCCTGTTGCAGCACTTTCTTCACATCTTCAGGCGAATTGGCCTTTTCCATCGGCGTCCGCCCGGCTTCCAAGGCTTTCTTGGCCTCCTCAGGGGACAACTTGATGTCGATGGCCCAGGCCATCCCACTGATTCCCCACACGATCGACCCCACGAGCAACCCGACCAGGCCACGAGCCCCCTGACGTCGAGCTGCCATTCCACTATGAGTGCGCATGAGTACCTCCCTGACGCGTCTCTGAATAATGGGCCGCATTGTAAAGGGATGGGGAAGAATTTTTCAATCTCACGCGCCCTCTCCCGCTAGGGATTGAATTGAGCCCAGTTCGGATAGGGTTTGATGGCATAGAGTCGATCGACATCCACCGGGCAAGGCATCCCACGCAGGCGCAACATGTCGGCTAACATACGTACCGGAAGTCCCACAGCGGCGGTGTAGTCCCCTTCGATCCGATCGATGAGCGTCCCACCGGCCCCTTGAATGGAATAGGCCCCGGCCTTACCGAGGCCTTCTTCGGTTCCCAGGTAGGCGGCCAGGGTACTCTCGTCACATGTCTTCATGACAACCCGCACCGTCGCGACCTGCACATCGCAGAATCCACGAGCCTGATTCACGAGCGCGACTGCGGTGAAAATCGTATGCGTCCGTCCTGCCATTCGTCTGAGCATCGCGGCGGCATCGGTCAGATTGCGGGGTTTTCCCAACACCTCCTCGTCCAGGCTGATCAGGGTGTCGCTGCCGAGGACGAGCGCATCGGGATACTGGGATGCGGAGGATTGGGCCTTGCCCCTCGCGAATTCAGCCGCCTGTCGACCGGCAGGAAGATGCGGTACCACCTGCTCGACGAACGGGGGGGCCATGACTTCGAAAGGCAGTCCGAGGAACGTCAACAATTCGTTCCGCCTCGGTGAGGTGGAGGCCAGGACAAGTCGCATGATGGGATTAGAACGCACAGGGCTGGGAGGGCTGAGGCTCAAAGGCGGTCGTTTCAGTCAGATTTATATCGTCCCTCATAAGATGACTGCAACACTCTGCCACCACCCGCTCGACCTCTCGTGGATTAGTCACCTGGAACATCTTGCCGCGCATCGCCGCAGCATGGGGAAACCCAGTGCAGTACCAGCCAAGATGTTTGCGAATGGACCGGAACCCTTCCAGCCCGGCGATGGCTTCGTACTGGCGCGCATGATCCAGCATCACGTGCATCCGCTGGCTGAGTGAGATCTTCGGCTCCCAAGCCGTGGTTGCGAGCGGAGACAGGTCCGTTTGCTCCCTGCACACCTGCCGGGCCAGTTCTTTCTCGCGAAAAAACCACGGAGCGCCCAGCGTCCCTCGCCCGACCAAGACACCCTGCACGTGGGTCTCGGCAATACGGCGAATCGCCGCCACCAATGAGGTGAGATCCCCGTTCCCAAGAATCAGCGTATCGGTGCTACGCGCGAGTTTGGCGGCTTCGGCAATGGCCGACCAATCGGCGGCTCCTCGGTACATCTGCTGGAGCGTCCGCCCATGCAACGTAATCGCCGCCGGCGCGGTCTCCAGCAAATGTTCCACCCAGCGTTCGACTACGACACAGTCAAACCCCAGCCGCGTTTTGATGGAGAGTGGCAGCAGCCGGCGCGGGACTATGGGCACACCTATTCGACTGCGGTTCAGCGCCTGAATGAACTCAATGCGAGCCGGTTTAAATCCCTGCGTCTCAATCGCCTGACCGGTAGCCCAATCGTCCAGGCCTTGCTTGGCGGCGCGCACAATGTCATGAGCCAAATCCGGCGTTTTAATCAATGCTGCCCCCGACCCGGAGGCCGCCACATTCTTTGAAGGGCAGCCCATGTTGATATCAAGCCCGTCGAATCCGAGTTCACAGACGACCTGCGCCGCACGATAAAACTGGTCTGGATCCTTGCCATACAACTGCGCCACAATCGGACGTTCAGCTTCACTATAGATCAATGAAGACAGCAGATGGTCCGGACCACGACAGATCTCACTGACGTTGGTGAACTCCGTAAAAGTAATGTCGGGACGGCCCTGAGAGGCGACCACGCGCCGAAAGGTGGCATCGGTCACGCCGTCCATGGGAGCCAACCCCAGGATAGGTTGGGGAAGCGTCGCCCAAAAACTCATGCGTGCACCTCGTCCGACCCGATCGGTTCATTCGCCGCGCGATAGGCTGCCCGCAATTCTTCCGCTTCCTCCGTCACAGTCGAGTCAGCGACGGGACAGAGGCCTGCCACAAACTCCACAAATCGATCGATCTTCAGAAGGAAGAAGTCATAGTCATCTTGTTCCGGTCTCGGCTTGTCGAACCAGAAGGGGATGAACTGTGCGAGTGGAATATTCGCGGCGGCCAGCAGGACAGAGGTCCTCGGAAACATGTCCGTCAATTCACCCCCCCAATGCAGGAGCTCATGGGGAAGATAGCTGTCGCGATACCGGTTGAGGTCGTCCAACGATCCGCCCAGCAATGACAGTTCTGCGATCATCGGCATACGTTCAGGGGTTGTGACGAGTTCGACATATGCTTGATACTGCCGATGTAGCACCGCCCGTTCATCCGATGTCAGGACATTCCTCCTAGCCTGGCCTGGCACATGTTCATGCCTCTCCCGTTGAGGTGAGTCGTGACAAGAAATCTGTTCCGAACAAGGCACTTTCGATTGAAACTGCTCAACAAACCGGCGAAACTCGGTGACAA
>JBDTWG010000200.1:0-6662 GCA_040006855.1 Nitrospira sp. | reverse complement strand
GTCGACGATCGCAAAGCTTTCCCAATCTGCAGCCTTCTCATAGCGGGCGCCGACTCTCTTGAGCTCGTCCTCGACAAGGAACGGCACAACATGGCTAAGGTGAACCGCTTCCTCTTCGCCATTAGTAAAACCCGTCACCCGCTTACCCTTCACCATCGGCGCGCCCTGATAGGTCACCCGATGGAACACAGCTGGGGAGTGGCAGACCGCAGCGACTGGTTTACCGGAATTGTAGAAAGACTCGATCAAGGCGATTGAATCGGGATTATCGACGAGGTCCCACATTGGGCCGTGCCCGCCGACGTAGAATATTGTGTCGAAATCTTCCGCTCTCATGTCCGCAAGTGTGACCGTCTCGGAAAGCGCCTGTTGCGCTGCCGGATCCTTCTTGAACCGCGCCATGGCCGGGGTTTGGTTCTCAGGCAAATCGCTCTTCGGATCGATGGGGGGCTGTCCGCCCTTCGGTGATGCCAGCGTCAGCTCGACGCCGGCATCCCTGAACACAAAATAGGGGGCAGCGAATTCCTCCAGCCAGAAGCCAGTCTTGCGGCCAGTGTTTCCCAGTTGATCGTGGGATGTTAGCACCATAAGTATTTTCATGTTCTGCCTCCTTCTTTCGTTGCTTTTTATCGGTTTTACTGATTGTCGTATGTGCTGTAACGCGTGTTAATGAGTTGTGAATCATGCGGCTCAGAAATCCGCATCCAGCACGATGCGGTAGGGGCCTTGCCTGCTTCAAGTCGGGCGAAAGCCGTTTGCGAGTCCCGATCAGAAATCTGCGTCCAGTACGATGCGATAACGGGCCTTGCCGGATTCAAGTCGGGCGAAGGCCTCGTTGATATGGCTCATGGGGAAGTGCTCGGTCTGCGGCGCGATATTGTGCCGTGAAGCAAAACCGAGCATAGTCTCGATCGTCACCGACGAGCCGCTCGGCGAACCTGAGACGCTGCGCTGCTGCAGGATGAGCGAAAACACCGCGACGGGAATGGGCTCAAGTATGGCACCCACGACCTGCAACCGGCCGTTGGGCGCAAGAACAAATACGGTTGGTGAAGCGTGCGACATGGGTGACCTCGATTCAAGGTCAAGTACGGTCGCTAAACTCATTATATTCCTCATATCCCTCTAGGGTGCAAGAGCCTGGCGGGGATCGCTCAGCTCCATCGGAGCGCGGTATTGAGCACGCCGAGCAGAGCCGGTTCTCTGATAGGATCAGGCATCTGGTCTGGCCAACGCAACGCCGACCTTTACAGCGCGAGAGTGCTTTCAGGCATTACGCGGAACCTTCCCACTCATAAATGACTTGGATCCACCCTTTGATGTGCTCCTGGATCGTGGATATCTCGCCGAGGCCGATGGTTCACGGCGGACCTCTGGAGGCCAGGGAGGCGCAAGCGAGAGTTTGTGGTCAATGCAACTCTAGCGGAGGGATGGTCATGACCAATTGGCGAAGCATTCTGGAAGCCCAAGCGCAACCCGTGAGCGATCCTCAATATCCTCAGTATCCTCAAAACAGGGGAGCGAGGGGTAGCTTTGAGGATTCTGAGGATTGTGAGGATACAAAGTCCGATTCACATTCTTCGATCCCAGGGGGAAGGCCCCTGTCCAAAGTGTGTGGAGTGGTTTGTGGTTTCGAGCTCATCCCGACCCGGCCCCGTGGCAGTGCCATCGATGCCTGAATCCTGGCACTCAAGAATGGTGGGAGTTGCTCTATGTGCCGGAAGGCTGGAAGCCCCTGAAAGCAGCCGAACCAGGGTTGTCGCTCCATTGCCCTGGTTGTCTTTGTGCTGTGGCCACACTCATGCAATGTTCCAGGGGCCAATGGCGATGCAAGGAGTGCTGCGGGCCATCGAGCCCAGATGAAAACAGGCAAGGTGGAACAGCCGTTGAGCCTGAGAATTGAGAACATTTCCCGAGGGAAGGGGGAACACTAACGGTGGGTCGGATGCCTGAGCCGCCCCGCGTCTTCATGACAAGAGGCGGTGAAAGCATGATGGAAGCTGGCTTTCGCGGTCCCCGCACTGACAAAATGAAATGGGTCATTCTGACGCATGGGCACGACTGGCGCGGCTTTCCCTTGAAATACGAGAGCACCCGCACAACGAAAGCAAACGGAAAAACGCATGAAACCATCATTTAAACCATCCGCAAAGGATATGGCCGTTCCCTTTCGCCGGGACATGGAATCCCAAGTCTTTCTGGGTGTCCGTTCTATCTGTTCGTACCTGCATATCGGACCCTCGACTTTCTATTTGTGGGCACGCGATTATGACCTCACTGCGACGAGGACCCCGGATGGAAGATGGGTGACCTGCACGGCTATGATCGACGACTGGATTCGGGAACGGTTAGCACGGGAGCGGGAGGCCGACGCCATGGAGGCGATGGGCAGTGTCGAAAGCGAGGGAGCCCATGGGTGAGACGACTGGCCTCATGCGACTCATTGATATCAAGGCCGCTGCTCAATACACTGGCCTCTCAGCTCACACGATCTATGCCATGGTGAGTCAGCGGCGGATTCCCTATGTGAAGGTGGGACGGCTCGTGAAGTTCGATGTGGCCCTGCTCGATGCTTGGATCAAGCAGAACACGGTGATGCCGATGCCATCACAGCGGCCATGACATTTATTGCAGTAGGTAGATTATTAAGAGACTTCCGGCGAGGAGAGCGCTGGCGAGTGCGAGCCACCGGTACCATCGGTTGTTATAGTCGGTCCGATCATAGAAAGGCCTGCGACGATTGCGTCCATTCATGGGACCATGCCTCCGCCCGCATTATACCGGATTGAGCATACGGGGCATGACCGAGGCTATTGCAGGAGATAGAGCGCTAAGACGCCTAAAAAAAGGATAAAGCTGGCAAGGGCAATCCAGCGGTACCGTCGGTCAATAATTGCGCTCTGGTTGAAGGTATTCTCGTACAGTGGGCGATCCTGCATGGGTTGTGCGCCTCCTTCAGCCATTGTACGGGAGTGCTCTGGGGTTGCAATGAGTTAGCGGTTTCTCTTCATCAAGCGGTAGGGGGTGGCCAAGACGCCACAGAAAGGAGGGTGGTCCTACCGGGCTCACCAAACGGCAGGAAAGTTATTTTGTGGAGTTTCCCGTGCTGGACGACGGAAAGCTGCTTAAATTGGCGCGTGTAGTCGTGGGAGCCAAGCTCAAGCGCTGGAAGGTCGGTTAGTCAATCGGACGGTAGCGAGACAGCAGGAAGCACTCATCAAAACTGAGCTTATGAAAAACCTTATCCCGAGCAGCCAGGCTCAACCGGTGCTCTTTAAAGACTGGGGGCTTCGATATCTCGAATTGGAGGAAGTGAAGAGGCTGCGATCCTATCGAGATCGGCAGCGGATTGTCAGACAACAGCTCATTCCATTCTGCGGGTCCACCTTGCTCCAAGAGATCACGTCCGGACAGGTGGAAGCCTACCGGGCACAGCGTCGTAAGGAAGATGGAGGGGTGCCGAGTTTACAGACGGTCAGCAATGACCACATCAGCTTGAAGCATTGCCTGAATGTGGCGGTTCGGCGAGGGCTGTTCATCACCAATCCCGCCTGTAAGGTGCCTCTTTCTGAGGCACACAATGAGCAAGATCGAGTACTGAGTGATAGTGAATGGAATGAGCTCTATGACTCGGCAGCCTCACACCTCATGCCTATTCTGCTGCTCGCCTATCACTTAGGGCAGCGGTTCGGAGAGATTGTGCAGCTCACGTGGGATCGTGTTGACCTTCAGCGAGGATTCATTGTCCTGCGACCCATCGACACGAGAACCAAGAAGCCTCGACAAGTGCCCATCACACCAGCCGTCCGCACGGCCTTAGCCGATCTCGCCAAGGTGAGACGCCTCAATACTAACCATGTGTTCTCTACGAGGGGCAGCCCATCGAGGGCATTAAGCGAGGATGCAATACGGCCAAAAGCTGGCGGGAGTGGCAGACTTTCATTCTCACGATTTACGGCATTGCGCGGCCACTAACCTGAGAAGGGCAGGGGTGGATACTGCCACGGCCATGAAAATCGTGGGTCACAAGTCTGAGAAGATGTGGAAGCGGTATGACGCGATTGGCGAGAAACACCTTAGTGCGGCAGCCTCACGCCTCAATACCTCACTGCAATCTAACACCGTATTAATACCTTCCGATTCTAGCGCTGCGTCGTCGTCTGTAAGTCCTTGATTGTTTGGTGCCCCCGACCTGAATTGAACAGGTGACCTTCGGTTTAGGAATCAGGACAGGACAGTTTTAAAAATGCTCGGTGTTTCAAATGGTTTCCCCATTTTAATTGTAGAAACAACGACATGGGCGCTTTCTAGGGAATCGATACATTCGAGAAGATTTGATGGCTTCCGGATATTTTTAGCACAAATTTAGCACAATGATTTGGGGTGAACTCCTCGGTTGAGACAGTCTGGCATTAGCCCACTTGGTGTGCATATGTTGTTGCTCCATACGCAGATCTTCTTCGAAAATCGATATGCCGACTGTCGGAGCCCATTGAACTCAGGGCAGGAGAATAGACCTCGCTCCGATAGGCGGCAATCGTTCAGAATAAGAGGCAAGGATGAGAAGACGTCAGATTGACTTCGCAGGTGCCTGATGTAAGCTTTGAGAGGGGATGTTCCTCAGCCCTGGGGGGAGGGCGTAACGTGGCCCATGTCCCATTCACACACATTCGCCGTAGACAGCATATTGCTGGCCTCGTGGCGAGTCGCGGTCAGCTTATTTCCGCACTCGCATGGCCCTTTAAGGCCGTAGTTCGATGGCTGATGGGGGAATCTCTCTACCAGCAGGCACGAGTGACATTGCTTCATGAACAGGGGGGCTTGGGGCTTGACTGGACCTGGGGAAACTCCCTCCGTCGTCTCCATCCGATTCGACGCGATTTCGGCTGGCAGGCAGGGCGACCTATTGACCGCTACTATACCGAAGATCATTTTCTGACGGCGTATCAGATGGATATTCGCGGCCGGGTGTTGGAGATTGGCGACGACCGTTATACCCGGCAATTTGGGGGATCGACAGTCACCGCTTCAGAAGTCCTCCACTCCCATCCGGGCATTCCTGGGACAACGATTCATGCCGACTTAACGGCTGCTGACCACCTGCCATCCTGTACATTCGATTGTGCTATTTTGACTTTCACTCTTCAGTTTATTTTCGATGTGCCGGCGGCACTCCAGACGCTGGTGCGCATTCTCAAGCCTGGTGGGGTCCTGCTCGTGATCGTGCCGGGCATCAGTCAAATCGCCCGCTATGATATGGATCACTGGGGCGAGTATTGGCGCTTCACCTCCCTCTCGGTTAAGGTGCTCTTTGAGGAAGTCTTTCGACCGGAAGATGTCACGATCAAGACCTATGGCAATGTCCTGTCTTCGATGGCAAGTTTGCATGGCCTGCTGGCCACAGAACTATCGAAGGCGGAACTAGATCATTGGGATCGGGATTATGAGCACGTCATCGGTATACGGGCCGTGAAGCATACCGCAGACAGCGAATGACCATACGTATGCCGGAAGCTTGAGCGGAATTCGGGAGCGCCTATTTCGTTCACATTGATTCGGTTCTTACTGGCCTCATGCCTCTCTTTTGATTCCACCCGACAATCTGGACATCGCTCTAAATTCACGAGCCACTCTGAAACAGGACAGGGAACCATCTTCGTCCCTTGTATGATGGACCGTTGTTCGTCGACCACTGATAGCCTTGAAGACGTGACAAATGTCTGCCGTTTTTTGATGGCCAATGAGGCCAAATTCTTTTATGCCCTTCACGCGGCCATTGGAGCGAGTGCACTACTCTTTCACATCTCCCGTCTGGACGGTGGTCGACACGTTGACTGAGGACGGGAACGTCGCGACGACGTTTCGCAATAAGATCAGCCTAAACTGGGTTGATTTTGTTCTGCTGGACGCTATCAGGCTGGAGCCACAGGTCACATCATTGGGTTAGACGACCGAACCCATGAACAGCACGCCGGGGTATGACGCTCGTACGCGCACGAGCGTCCGGTGCCTATGCCGTACCGATGCTAAGAACAGGGACACCAATCAGAAAGTCATCGATGCCATTCGGCGTCTCGCACAGCGGCTGGCGACCTTAGAAAAAGAAGTGCGGGAGAAGTCCTCTGTACCGTGATACCTGATCCTCCCCAGCTATAACGTTCTCGGAATTTTTCTGGTGTCCGCATATTTCGCGGGCAAATTGGTTTTGATTCTCCACTGAGGCTGCCTATTCCTTCCAATTTGTTTCGCACCATTGCTCCGAAATGGGTTTTCTTCGTCGATTGCCTTATAGGCATACGGGGCAAGCGCGATTCTGCTGCCACCAGCGCAGTAAAGCGCACATAAGCATCCATATGCCTACTTCCTTTCTGGTTTCGCCTTCTCGATAATTTGTCCTCCCATGTCCCCTCCTGGCCCTTACTGGCCTCTCGTGGGTACTTTACTTAGTACTGGCTTTTCACATAGGGTCGATGACTGCGAAGAAATGGACAAGATACAGCTATGACACCGCAATTGGGCCAATGGCCGGAGCTATACGTTTGTCCTTGGATCGGCGGTAAAGCCGGTCCGCGCCGCATGCCGTCAGGCTGGGGCGCGGAGCGGAATGGCCCCCGTCTTGGTAACACGGGGGCTCTCACCACAGGGTTCCTTACAGGAGTTCG
>JBDTWG010000199.1:0-6678 GCA_040006855.1 Nitrospira sp. | reverse complement strand
TGGACGATGCCATAGACCGTCGACAGGCCGAGGCCGGTTCCCTGTCCCATGGGTTTGGTCGTGAAGAAAGGTTCAAAGATTTTGGGCTTGGCGGCAGCATCGATGCCGGCTCCGGTGTCGTGCACGCGCAGGCGCACATAGGTGCGGGCGCTGCGTGGACCATGTCCCGGTCCCCAGACCTGGTCCGGGAAAACCTGGTCTGTATCGATGGTGAGGGTGCCTCCATGCGGCATCGCGTCACGGGCATTCACCGCCAAATTGAGTAGGACCTGTTCGAGTTGTACCGCGTCGACCTTGACCCAGCGCGGCGCGGCGTCGAGCTGCAGGACGATCGTGATGTGTTCACCGATCAGGCTTTTTAACAGTGCCATGAGGTCCCGGATGACCCGATGGAGATCCAGTGAGACTGGGTGGAGCATCTGCTTGCGGCTGAAGGCCAATAACTGATTGGTGAGCGCGGCACAACGTTCGCCGGCGCGCTGAATTTCCTGGACGAAGTGTCGCGCCGAGGAGTTCTGACTCAGCTCTTGAAGGAGGACGGCGCTGTAGCCCAGGATGACGGTCATGACATTGTTGAAGTCGTGCGCCACCCCTCCGGCCAATCGTCCGACGGCTTCCATCTTTTGCGCTTGTCGTAACTGATCTTCCATTACGCGGGCTTCCGTGATGTCTTCGGTGATGCCGCTCAGGCTATCGACTTCTCCGGTGAGGGTGTGGTGGATGACCATGCGGTCGTGAATCCAGCGGACTTGTCCATCGGGACGCACAATCCGGAACAGCCGCTGCAGATCGTGCCCGATCGGATTGGCGAGCTCCGCATCGTAAGCTTCGGTGACGGGTTGTCGATCATCCGGATGGATACAGTCCCGCCAGAGTTTTGGATTGTCGTAAAACCGTGCGGCCGGCATGCCCCAGATTCGCTCGAATGCCGGATTCACGTATAGGACCTGCGGCGGCTGCGCCTGCGCGAACCAGACGCCCTGGTTGAGATTGTCTGTCAGATAATTGAACCGCTTTTCGCTGGCAAGGAGGGCGCCTTCCGTACGTCGATGTTCCCGCACCTCGTCCTGTAGGCTGGTATTGGCCCGTGCCAGATCGGCCGTGCGTTCGGCGATGCGCTGCTCGAGATCGCCCTGCGCGGTGCGTAATTGCTCTTCGATCACGCGTCGATCATGGATTTCTCTGGTGATCTCCTGATTCAGCTGTTCCACGGCCTCTGTGCGCGTCGTCAGCGACTGGACCAACGAAAGTTTTTCCAGGCGCAAGCTCATCGATGAGAGCATCACGCGATTGAAATTCCAGGAGGATTGGACCGTGGCGAAGAGAAACAGGGTGCCCATGATTCCCATGATCAGGTGGAACTCATGCCCGCTCAGAAAGAGGTGACCGAGGAGAGGCAGGGTCACCGGTAAGGCATAACTGATGAACAGGGAAAAGGAGACCGAGAGGACAGAGACCGCTCCAGCCGTCATGCCTCCCAGCACGAAAATCTGCACCAACTCGTAAGGGAGCGGAATTTCCGGCGCGAAAAAATACACGCTGCTCCCCCATCCCATGCCGGACAGTACGGTGGTCACGAACATCCAGCGTTGCCAGTCGTCGGCGCGCCAGGGCGAGGGGGTCGCACGGCGATAGTTAAAGATCAGCAGCGCCCGCAGGCCTGCGATTCCCCATATGGCAATCACCCACACGAGCAGGGACGGATGAGGAACGACCGGCCATTCCACCGCGGCGAGGATGGCGGCATTGAGGGCACTGGCGACCACGCCCGTGGGCATGTTGCGATACAGGACTTGCACCTGTTCGGCTTGCAGGGCCGAGGAGAGATTGGTATGAAGTGGGCGATCCATGAGCAGGTCTCGCTCGATTACAAACGTAGGGTCTGCCGGGCTAGAACGGCATGGTCAGGCTTGGGAACGCCTCGTGATAGTAAGTACTGTAGCATGATCCACGGAAAGCTGGACCTAAAAATTTACACGTAGATTCAGGGAGCCCACATGCAAGGTACTTCGGTAGGTGCCGTTGACGGTCGGATTCACATTGCCGGCGATGGTTCTCGCTTCGTACAGGATCGCTTGGTACGCCAGATCGATGCCGAGGCCTTTCGGGCTGAGGGCCTTGCCTGATCCACCGCAGGGAATGATGCCCAGAAACCGGCCCTTCTCCCGGCACATGAATCCCACTCCGGTGGAGACGGCATGTTGGTCGCTGTCGGGAATGGCGGGATTGTAGGTTTGGTCCGGAATCGCTTTCTGAGCATGCCAGTAGCCGGCGCGCAAAGCGATGTCCCAATCCGGGAGTGGCTCGGGTTTGAGCCATTTGTATTCCGTCCCGATCATGACGGTGTAGCCGCTCATCCAGTTGGCGGGGGTAGCGATGGTGAGTCCGTTCGAGAGGGTCGTATCTAAATTGCGAACCGATTTCCAGCCGGTGTAGTCGACATCCAATTCCAGTTTCCATTCACGATCTTTATGGCGGACCGGCCATAGGGCGACGCCGCCCGTGAAGATCTGTGGGAGGACTAGGGTTGTGCGGGCATCCGCGACATGGGTGCCGCCGGCGAGCAACTGGCCGTCGAGATGCAGCGTGGCCTGGCTGCGATAAATAAGGCCGATGTTGACAAGAGGCAGCCCGTCTCCGTTTCGCAGCGGGGTATAGAGCAGGCTGACGTTGAAGCCCGCAGCGGTGTCGCGGCCGTTCAATTCCATCCCGGTCCCCGCCGGAATGCCGAGTCCGCCGGGCCAGCGAAATTGTCGTTCAACTTGCCCTTCGCCGAGCGCGCCTGAAAAGGTATAAATGTCTGCGCCCAACCCAATGGCCACATCCGGAAGCGGTCTGAAGGCGATGGAGGGGCGAATGTCGATGAGTTCCAATGCGGCTTTGGTGGTGGCGGTGGCGAATGGACCGCTGTCGGGCCAGCGAGTCAACGTTCCGAATGGATTGAAGACGGCCAGGCCGACGGCGGTGCTGTTGGAGGAACCGATTCCGAGATCTTTTAGGTTGGCGGTGAGATACAGGTTTGAGGGCGGTGGAAGCGCCACGCTGCCGCGAACATCACCATTCGCCTGGCTACCTGCGGCATTCTGAAACGAGAAATCGCCCCCGATGAGCGTTGTGCCTGCCGAGAACTGGACCCCTCGGAGTTGGGTCATGCCAGCCGGATTATAGTAACCCGCTGAGGCGTCATCGGCTTGCGCTGTGAACGCGGACGCCTGACCGGTGGCCGAGGCGCTGTGATCATAGAGGCGAAAACTTCCGGCACGGACTGTCGATGGGATCATCGTCACCATGCTGGCCACAAGCACGCTCCAGATCATGAGTTGGAGCGCGCACCCCGTCCAAGGGAGAGACGAATGGGCTTTGGCAACGCATGAATAGCGAGCGTGAGGCCGGCGAGAATTGTATGCATTACTTGAATTAAACGGACGTACCATGGTCACCGGCACATGCCCCGTGCGAGTAAATCTAGGTACTAGAGCGTAGACGGTCTGCAGCATGGCGCCATCTAAGAGGATGAGCCGTGGTTTGTCAAGCCTGCCACATGGCTCCGTCCATTCCGATCGGTCTGCCGGATGTGATTTCGTGCACGGGATCGCGTATGCTCCTGGACATGGGGATGAGGGAGTGACGTTCGTCAGGCGCTGGCTCGTGCGAGGGGTCCTGATCTTGATCGGTGTCGCCGCGCTGACCGCGGGAGCGGCCGTGAGCTATGGCTTGTACTTATCAGCCAGCCTGGCCTTACCCGCGGGCGACGAACATCTTCCCCGCCTCATTTACGGCGCCCCGTTTCTTCTCAAGCCGGATCTGGACATCGCGTCGTCGCATCTCCTCGAACGTCTCAATCAGCTCGGGTATCGTGCGGTCGACAGGGCGGTGGGCGAACCCGGTGACTATCGTGTCACGCCTGCCGAGATCGATATTTATCTGCATGAGTTTGCCGATTTTCATCTCAGACCGGTCCCGGCTCGTTTGATCCTGGAGCAGGGGAAGGTGGCGAAAGTCCTATCGATTCAGCAGGGGGACGAGCTATTTCCCGCCTATCTGGAGCCACAGCTGATCAGCGGACTGCGTGGCGCCTCGAGGCAGGTTCGGGAATGGGTGTCCTACGACGACATGCCAGCCCGGTTCCTTGACGTGTTACTGGCGATCGAAGACCGGCGGTTTTTCAGCCATCCGGGCATCGATCCTGTAGCCGTCGCCCGAGCAGTCTGGACGAACGTGGTTCGCGGAACGGTCATTCAGGGCGGCAGCACGATCACGCAGCAGTTGGCCAAGAATCTCTTCTATTCTCCGCAACGCACCTTCGGAAGAAAGCTCAAGGAGTCCATTGCTGCCGTGGTGTTAGAGGTGAAGTACGCCAAGAAAGCCATTCTCGAAAGTTATGTGAACGAGATTTACCTCGGCCAAGTCGGCTCCGTCTCGATCTACGGGGTGGGGGAAGCGGCCCATCGGTATTTTGGGAAGCGCATGCATGCGCTTAGCTTGGAGGAAACTGCTCTGTTGGTGGGGATGATCAAGGGGCCCAATACCTATTCGCCGCTCAGGAATCCAGCTCTGGCCAAGCATCGTCGGGACGTCGTCTTAGGGCGGCTGCACGGCCAGGGATTGCTGAACGATGATGACTGGAGGCAGGCGGTGATGACGCCGGTCCAGGTCTTATTGCCCCAAGAGACCCTGGCCGATGCGCCCTTCTTCGTCGATTATCTTTTACGGCAGATGGAAGAGACGACGGGCGCGCCGCTGCCGGACGGCGTCAGAGTGTATACGACGCTCGATCCGATCCTCCAGCGGATGGCCACACAAGCATTGGGAGGCGGGCTCACGAAACTGGAGACGGCCTATCCTGCGCTGACGAACCATGCCGATGCGGTACAAGGTGCGCTGGTTGCGCTCGATCCGACGACTGGAGCCATTCTCGCGATGGTGGGCAGTCGCGATTATCGAACCAGTCAGTTCAATCGGGCCGTGCAGGCAAAGCGCCAGCCCGGCTCGTTGTTTAAGCCACTGGTGTATATCGCGGCGTTGGACGCCCGTCGCGAACTGACCGGCGGGCAGCCCATCACGGCGGCGACGTTGATTGTCGATGAACCGGTGACGTTCGAGTCCGGCGCCGGAGTGTGGGCGCCGCAGAACTACGATCATCGATTTCATGGCACCGTCTCCCTCCGGACGGCTCTGGAACAATCACTGAATGTGCCGGCCGTGAAGATAGCGAAGATGGTGGGAACGAAACGTATCGTGCAGCTGGCACAAAGTTTGGGAATCCGTAGCCCATTGGCAGACAATCTTTCCCTCGCTCTGGGGACCTCCGGGGTCTCGCTGCTGGAAATCACTGCGGCGTTCGGAGCCTTGGCGTATGAGGGCGTCTTCGTCGCCCCGACGGCGGCACAGGCCGTGATGACGCCTGAAGGAGATCCGTCCTGGCGTCATACCCCGGAGCGGCATCAAGCGGTGTCTCCGCAAGCGACGTACGTCATGACGTCGTTACTCACGGGGGTGGTCGAGCGCGGCACGGCGGCGAAAGCCAAGGCGATGGGCTTGCGCAGTGCGGTGGCGGGGAAAACCGGAACGACGGATGGCTATCGCGATGCCTGGTTCGTCGGCTATACCTCCGACGTGGTCGTCGGCGTGTGGGTGGGTTTTGATGACGAAGAGGCGCTGCACCTGACGGGGGCGCAAGCTGCGCTGCCGATGTGGGTGGAATTTATGCGCCAGATCCTTCCGGCCGCGCCGCATGTGGGTGCGAGGCCCTCGGCAGTGGTCACGCGCGATATCGATCCCACGACGGCGCAATTGGCCACCTCGAAATGTCTGCAGCGTTTGCCGGAGCTGTTTATCGAAGGTACGGAGCCCACGGTGTATTGTGAAGTGCACGGCAGCGGATTCTGGGAGCGGTTGAAGCGCGGTTTTGATTTTTTCTAGAACCGATCGAAAAGCTGGTGTAGGCTCGATTCATGTTGGGATGGTCCTCGAGTTCATCCGCCACTGTCGACCACAAGGAGCTCGTGATGATGAAGAAGTCCGGTTTTGTGGAAAGCGATAATATTACGTTGTTGGCCAAAGGTGTGCTGCTCAGAGGCGAGATGCGGGTTGAGGGAACGGTCCGCATCGATGGGCGGCTGGAGGGAGATCTTCACACCACCGGCACCGTTGTGATCGGTGAAGACGGAGTCGTCCAGGGGACGATCCATGCCGGGACTATCATCAGCAGCGGAAAAATCAAGGCGACTGTGACGGCGACAGAGCGACTGCAGTTACTGAAAACCGGCATACTCGTCGGTGAAGTCCATGCACCGACATTTTCCATGGAGGATGGCGCGAAGTTTCAAGGCCTGTCGGACATGGGCGTCGCATCCTGGGGCGATGACCCGCAGAAACTTCCCGGCAATGTGCGGGATATCTCCGCTCAGCGCCCCAAGGCGCTCGTGGCGCTCGGCGAAAACGCCTGATCGTATCGACGGCCCAAGCCGGACGCGATTGGGTCGGTTTTCTTTCGTCGTTCTTCCCCACGTCCTTCGCTGTCAGTACATGTTCCGCCCGGCGTGCCGTGCGCCGGGCGCGCCCTCTCCCTTGACCATCGCCCGCATTTCCCCAACAAGGGCTTCCGGCCTGTGCGGGATGAGCGCATAAAGATGCCGCTCAGCGGTCTTGGTCAATCCAACGGAATCGTGATCGTCA
>JBDTWG010000198.1:0-6690 GCA_040006855.1 Nitrospira sp. | reverse complement strand
AATAACCTAGCCATGCATCGTCGACTCCTGCTATTGCCCGTACTATTCACTGTCGGTGCCTTGCTAGCTGGGTGCGGAACCCCACCACCCCCAAGGCCGCCGCTTCCTCCCTCAGAAAGCGACCTCGACCTGCTCAAATCCACCAAACTCTGTGATTCACGTAAAACCTTCATGGACGCTCATCCAGGCAACGTCCCACACGTTCAGGCCTGGGGCAGCGGCGAAGAATTACGCATACCAGCGGACCAAAGCCTCTCCAAGGGCGAGGAATCGTATTTTTTCGATGAAGATGGAACGTTGGTCGGCACCTTGTTCGTTTTTCGCTCAGGGCTCGATCTGGCGCCTTACAAAACACTCCGACGCACCCTGTCTCAGCTCAAACCTAGCCTAGAGTTCTATCTTACTGTGGCGCAGTTAGCCGATCGTCAAAATATGGCGGGCAGTACCCTTTACGATACGGGTGATGAAAAAACCACGACGCGTTATCTCGTCCTGGGAGACCGAGCCGCGCCTCGCCTGCTCGAAGCGTCTTTTACCATCGACCCTTACGTAAAGCTGTTTTCTCCCTACCGTAAAGAATTCCTCGACCGTCTCCGCAGCACCGAACAGCAAACAGACGGCCAGCATCTCGACTCCCAGGGAGCCGAAGACAAGGAGCCATTCGCGTCCCTGCAACAGTTCGCGCGAGGGCAGACGGCCCAACTCGCTTACTGCGGAACAAAAAACCAAGGCATTGCTTTGGATGCCTACCAAAAGGCAAGTATCTCGGGATTCACCACCACGGTCTGGCAAGCAGAGCTCAACCATCGACTGGGAGTATCCTGGGAAGCCGCAGGCAACCTGGAGAAAGCCAAGAGTGAACTGCTGGCCTCCTTGGCTAAACGTCCAAATTCTCCCGAAGTGTTCAACAACCTCGGTAATGTGTACGGGAAATTAGGTGATAAGCAAAATGCCCTGGCCTCTTTCGAGAAGGCAGTCTTACTGCGCCCCAACTATGCCATTGCCCGATTCAATATGGCCGAGGCCATTGCGCAAGCCAACCCCAAACGGGCTATTACTGAATACGAAACCTACCTGGCGCTTGTAGAAGGTATTCCTGAAGAAGCGGACCGATCCGCCCTCGCCCAGAAACGCGTGAAAGAGCTGAAACATTAGTGCACACGAGGGACGAGAACGAGACAGCAATCGTGGGTAGAGGCAGACTGGGTAATGGACCCAGCACTAGCGGGGTGATTTTTCTTCTTCTTCCTGACTCGTCTTACACTCGATACATAACGTGGTGACTGGGCGGGCTTTCAGACGCTTGTAGGGAATATCCCCGCTGCAGCGCTCACAAATACCGTATGTCTGGGTGGCGAAGCGACTGAGAGCTTCGTCGATTTTCTTGAGTAGTTTCTGCTCGCGCTCCCGAATCCGAAATGAAAAGTGCTGGTCGGCCTCAGCGGAAGCCTGATCACTTACATCCGGGAAAATCTCCAGGCCCGTCGGACTGGTCAGCACCACTCCAGCCTCAGCCAGAATTGCAGCCCGCTGCCCCTCGAGATCCTGCAGGATATCAGGATACTTGACCCCGTTCGGCTTGATAGGCCGCTGTCGATCAGTGGAAGATTTTTTTGCTGGAGTCTTCATCAAATACTCGGTTTCGTTTCGCCGATATTGTCCTCAGACCTGCTTAGAAATTTGACTATAGCAGTCTCAAATGAAAGGGGTCAATCGGCTTCCTGCTGTCAGAGATCCCTTCTACCCTCAATAGACTTCACCAAGGTGACTTCGTCCGCATATTCGATATCCATTCCAACCGGAATCCCATACGCGATACGCGAGACCCGCACATGATGCGGCTTTAATAGGCGGGTCAAATAGATGGCCGTTGCCTCACCTTCGATCGTCGGATTCGTGGCGACAATGACTTCCTCCACCCCTCCAGCCTTGACACGATCCAGCAATTCTTCCGCGCGAATGTCCGATGGACCGACACCGTCCAACGGGGACAACACCCCCAACAGGACATGATATAGCCCGCGGTACCCCCCAGCTCGCTCGATCGCATACAGCGTGCTCGGTTCTTCGATCACGAGGATCTTGCTTCGATCGCGCTTGGGATCTCGGCAGAACTCACAGAGCTCTTCTTCGGCAATGTTGCGACATTGGCGGCAAAACGACAGGCCATCCTTCACGGCCTGAATCGCTTCGGCCAAGCGCTGGGCATCTTCTCGTTCGGACTTCAGAATATGAAAGGCCAATCGTTGCGCACTTTTCTGGCCAATTCCAGGTAAGCGGACCAACTCACGCACCAATTTTGCCAACAACCCCTGCTGATCAATGCTCATGAAGTGTGTTCACATGTGGCGAAGGCCGTAAAGGCAACAACCGGTGATTCGCGCTGCCCACCCAAACCAATCGCACCGAGAGCTCAAAAGAGGCCCGGAATCTTCATCCCGCCCGTCACAGCCTTCATCTCCTCAGCCATCATGTCGCGGGATTTCTTAAGGGCGTCATTGCCGGCGGCCACCACCAAGTCTTGGAGCATATCGACATCGCCAGCCTTCACGACCTCGGGATCAATTTTCACGCTTACCAGGTCCATAGCCCCATTGACCGTCACCGTCACAATTCCGCCACCAGCAGTTCCTGACACCGTCTTGGCTGCCGCCTGTTCCTGCACCTTGGCCATTTGCTCCTGCATGGCCTGCGCTTGCTTCAAAATATTCGACATGTTCCCAAACGGACTCTTCATTCTTGCACCTCCTGCACCGGAGTGGTCGTCCGAACCTCCGCCAGTTCTCCACCGAACATCTCCAGGGCTTGTTTGACAAGGGGATGCGCCTTCGCCTGTTGCGTCAAAATGAGGCGCTGTTCCTGCTCTTTCGCGATCCGTATTTGCTTCATTGTGGGAGCGGCCCCTGGCTCCTGCGCCGCCACTTCGACAATTCGAATTCGTACGGCACACCCGTAGAGGTCTTCACCCAACGCCGCCAAGGCCCGGAGATTGTCTTCTTTCTCCAACATCGCTCGGGCCACGGTCGCTTGCTTGGCAAACCCCAGGGTAATCAACGTGCCTTCAATCCCGACCAATCGCCCCATTTCAAGAAACGGGGCAATATTCGGATGGTTCGCCGTAACCGCCTCTTGAAATTGCTCCCAATTGACCTCCACCGCGGCAGGCGGCACCGTGGGGACGGCCACCGCTTCACGCACTGGTGGAACCGGCTCGGATGCAGCCGGGGCGATCTCTGGATTCAACGTGGGAAGAGCCGGTCTTGGAACAGAGGTGGCTACCGTATCAGGAGCAGAGACCCTAGCCGGGGCCTTCGGGCCGCTCCTGCCTGCTGGAGGCGCCTCCCTTGCGGCGTTTGGAGTGACCCGCGTCCCGACTTCTCTGCTCATGCCGGACTGCCCAGCTCGATCCGGCGACTGCGAAAGCACTTGGCCACCTGGTGGGCGCTCGGCTGACGGTTTGTCCGGTTGAGTTGCCTGAACCGTCGCTGCCGGCAACCCATTGGAGACCCGTAACAGGCGGGTAGCACGTACCGCTACCGTCTCCAGCACAAACCGCGGATGCGCACTTGCCCGCAAACTATCTTCCGCTGCCGTACACATCCGAAATAATTCCTGCAATTGCTCGATGGTGAACCGCTCGGCATCGCGGACCAGCTGAACCAGATCCTCTTCAGAGGCCTCGATGAGGCCCCGTAGATCAGGTCCCGACGGTACTACCGCCGCCACCAACATGTTCCGCACATACTCCACGAGATCGGCACAATAGGCGCGCACATCGTGCCCTTGATCCAACAATCCGGCGATCACCTGTAATGCCTTCGGACTGTTTTGCTCGATCACGGCTTCGATCATGGCTCGTACTCGTTCCTGAGGAACCGCGCCGAGCAGCGCTTCGAGATCCTCGTGGCGAATCGTTTTGCCGCCGAACGCAATAATCTGATCCAACAGACTGAGTCCGTCACGCATGCTGCCTTCGCTGGCTCGCGCCAGAGCCATCAGGCTGCGGTCTTCGATGGTCAACCCGTCTTGCCCCGCGACGTGCCGAAGCCGCTGCACAATCTCGGCTTTTGAAATGCGGCGAAAGTTGTAATGCTGGCAACGCGACAGAATCGTCGCGGGAATTTTGTGAATTTCCGTCGTCGCAAAGATAAACACGACATGGGCAGGGGGCTCTTCCAGCGTTTTCAACAGGGCGTTGAACGCCGAGTTGGAGAGCATGTGCACTTCGTCGATAATATAAACCCGATACTGTCCCCGGAACGGCGTAAACTTGACGTTCTCGCGAATCTCGCGAACGTCGTCCACGCTGGTGTTCGAAGCCCCGTCGATCTCGACCACATCCACCGACGTCCCCTGCGTAATCTCCAAGCAATTCGCACAGGTATTGCAGGGCGTCCCCGTCGGCCCTCGCTCACAATTGAGCGCCTTCGCCAAGATCCTGGCGATCGTCGTTTTTCCGACGCCGCGGGTACCTGAAAAGAGAAACGCGTGGGCGATGCGCTTCGTGGCAATCGAATTCATCAGCGTCTGCACGACATGCGGCTGCCCGATCACATCGTCAAACGTCCCCGGCCGGTATTTTCTCGCGGAAACCTGATAATCCATCTTGCTGGGTTCACCGCCCTGCGTGACGTGTATCTCGTTCGTTATGAAGACGCGTCCGGCATGATGTGCACCAGAAACGTCATTGAAAAGTGGGGCCAGGTGATCCTGCGGCACACAGAACGGACCGCTTACCGTTGCTTCCTTCCGGACCTGGCGGGATTCACAGGGTTCTATTGCACAGGGCCCGGCCCCGATAATACTCGTAGGCCTTCTCCGCTCCTCAACAACCAAGCTCGTGTCAGCGATCGAGCGAGTGGTAGTGGTATATGGCGGAGAGGGTGGGATTCGAACCCACGGTCCCGTTGCCGAGACGCATGCTTTCCAAGCATGTCGATTCGTCCACTCTCGCACCTCTCCGCGATCGGACGACTTCAAGGGGTCGCATCTTATCACGCAGGTCTGTGAGCGGCAAGGTAAGGCCCGGTCCTCAGAAACCAATCAGTCAGGGTCCCTGACGTAACGGTTTACGGCAACGACGGTGTCCTCACAGTACAGCTCGGCTCATGCGATGTGTCGACGCAGCCATTGACCACCTTGTCGAGCGTTTCTATACTGCGGCACTATTTTAGCGGAGGTGCCTGATGAAAATCCTGATTGGGATCGGTGTGGTCATTCTGTTGCTCATCATCCTGATCGTGGCTCTGCCCTTTCTTATCGACCTGAATAAGTACCAGGATCGATACCGACCGTTGATCGAAGAGGCGCTGAACCGAAAAGTCGAGCTCAAGGACATCCGCCTCACCATCTGGCCGCGCATCGGCGCACGCATCGGCGGATTTATCGTCCAGGACGATTCGGCTTTTCGCACCGGCTCCTTCGCGTCCCTCTCGTCGCTGGATGTGGGGGTGAAACTTCTGCCGCTGCTGGGAGGCCATGTCGAGGTCGAAGAAATTACTCTGCGCGATCCCGTCATCACCGTCCTGAAGAATGCCCACGGCCAGTTGAATGTGTCCACTCTCGGTGCCAAACCACAGGCTCCAGCCCCGAAGCCTGACGTGCCCGGCCAGCCGGCAACCAGTCCGCTCCAAGCCCTGGCCCTCTTTGCTGTGGATCGAGTCTCGATCGATGGCGGCAAACTGACCTATCGCGACGAATCGACTTCGAAACCGACGGAGCACACCGTCAACGACCTGGAGTTTCTTCTCACGTCAGTCCACCTCGGCGAGAGTCCCCGCGTACACCTGGGCGCAACCCTACAACCCTACAACCTTCCGATGCGACTAGATGGATCCTTCGGACCCCTCATGGAAACCCTCGATCTGAAATCATTCAGCTTCAATCTTGAATTGGGCAAGATTGCCGTGAGTCTCAAAGGACGAGCCATGGGCGGAAATTTGGACGCCACCGTCGCCGCTCTCCAGATCGACACAGCCGACCTTCCGGTCAAACTCCCACTGACGAAACCAGTCCAGGTCAAGGATCTGCATCTCACCCTCCACGCCCAGTACCCGATTCTGCCTGACGTGCCTGCCGCTAACCAGGTCGATGTGACCGATCTAGGCCTCACCCTGGTGATGGGCGGTTCCGCCATCAATGTGAAAGGCACCGCCACCAAAGGCCTGGCCAATCTGACGGCCGCGTCAGCCAGCCTCAATTCGTCAGATCTTCCGGTCGCCGTCCCCCTCACCAAACCGATTGAACTGAAAGACCTTCATCTCAACGCACGCGCCAAGTATCCGCTTAAAGATGGGGCGGCCCCCCTTGAGTTGGCAGAGGTCCCTGACCTGGGGATGATCGTGGCTATGGGAAGCTCGCGTATCGAGGTGAAGGGATCCGTCTTAGGCGGGCTAGCCAAAGTCACCGCCAATTCAAAACTGGTCAATACCGCGGACCTGCCGCTCACACTCCCGTTGAAAAAACCAGTGGAGATCAAGGACCTGCAGGCCTCTGCAGAAATGAAGGCCCAGGACGCGCGCCTCAACAATCTCTCGCTTCAACTCTTCGGCGGATTCCTGCGCACACAAGGGACGCTCGGGCTTGGAACCGGGACGCCGCCGTTCACCGGGACGGTTTCGCTGCAAGGGCTCCAACTCGGACCCGCCCTCCAGGCCGTCGGCACGGATCAGATTTCCATGAGCGGCACGG
>JBDTWG010000197.1:0-6712 GCA_040006855.1 Nitrospira sp. | reverse complement strand
AGGATGGCCGCATGGGCGTGCTCCACCATAGCGGTGAGGCAGAAGGTGGCGCGTTCTTCCCCAGTGGCACCAGATGCAGAAGTGCTCTGGGCGAGGGTTGGAGAAAAATCGGCAAGGGTGTCCACTACGAGTCGGCTGGCGACGTCTCCTCCGGGGTGACCCCCCATGCCGTCGGCCACGGCCCACAGCCGGTGACGGTTATCGACGAGGAAGGTATCTTGATTGGAGCGACGGACCAAGCCGCGATTCGTCTGACCATATGCCGTCCAGTCCCACATACTTGGGGTCATGTGCCTGCTATCCGAGAGGAAGTAGGGATTGTGGGCCATATCGGGCGATCAGCCGATCAAACAAGCATTCCGCCAAGGGCTCAAGATTTCGAGTATCCGCGGCATTATATCGAACGAGCAGGTCCAGAGCGGCTGCGTCGCCCGCCTGGTATTGATGCCATAATCGGACCGCTTCCATTCCGTCGAGTTGATGGAGATCGGATTCCCGTGCGATGTCCAACTCGCGTTCGATGTGTTTGAGTCCACCTTGCAATCCCACCCGTCGCGCGGCGAAGCACAAATCGAAGTGCGGAATTGAGACATGAAGCCCTTTGAAGTGGACTTGTAGGTAAGGGATATCAAAGACGCTGCCGAAAAATGTGATCAACAAATCGGCTTGATCGAGCTCGTCTTGAATCACATCTCGGGTCAGTGAGTCGCCCCAGATCAGGGTGCTCATACGACCATCGCGATACAGCCCGACGATGGTCACCTGTCCGTCGTGGGCCGAGAGACCGGTTGTTTCAATGTCGAGGTAGAGCGCCCGCGCCCCGAACGTCCGATACAGCCGCCAGTGGTCGCGCGTGTGGAGGCAGCCCGCGAAATACCGAGCATTCCGGCGATCCAGATGATCTTGAGCCGAAGCCAGGTCGGCGTCATACAAAGCTTTGCGGGCAGGTGAAATTCCTGCCAGACGAGATTGCTGACGGAAGGCCGCCCAATTGGGAATACCTTCTTCCCACAGTCGTCGTTCTGTGGAAGAACCGATGCCTTTGAGATGGACAAACGTCGAGGTCAACATAAAGGTGTCCTGACAAGCCTGTGCCGGATTGTAGCCTTGATTTCAGGGGATAAACAAGTTAGAGTCCGCGACTGGTGCGGAGTTTCGTCACTCTCCGGTCGATATTACCGTGCACGCGAGGGGTCATGACTACGAATGGAACTGTGAAACGTATTCGAATCAGGGTGGGCGGGGTTCATCTGGATGCAGAATTGAAAGGGACCCGCACGGCCGAGGAAATTTACCGGGCGCTTCCCGCCGAAGGACCGTTGAATGTCTGGGGGGAAGAGTTTTATTTTAAGATTGACGGCGTGAAAGATCACCGGGAGACGGCGACGACCCAAGTCAAAGTCGGCGATGTGGCATTCTGGGGAGCCGGGCAGGTGTTGGCGATTTTTTTCGGGCGGACTCCGATGAGTATGGGACCGGATCCGGTTCCTGCGGACCGAGTCAATGTGGTGGGGCGGGTAGTGGGTGATGCGGCGACCCTGCGTCAGGCAATGAACGCGAGCACCATCCGTGTGGAGCGGATTGAGCAGGGGACGGTCAGTGGATGATTGTCATGCATCGCGGCACACATATTCATAGGGGTATCCCCGCGAGGACTGTGAGTCGATGAGGCTGGCCAAAGAACGGATTCGTCATATGGCCGAGTCGCTGATCGCTCGGTTGCACGAACTCGCGTTTCTGGAGGTGACCGGAGATCGGAAGGCGCTTCGCGAAGCGCTGGAACAGACGCTGACGGACGAGCTCGGGGTTGAAGATCGGTTGAA
This sequence comes from Nitrospira sp., assembly GCA_040006855.1. Lineage (GTDB taxonomy): Bacteria > Nitrospirota > Nitrospiria > Nitrospirales > Nitrospiraceae > Nitrospira_A. The sequence goes on along the minus strand of JBDTWG010000197.1, from coordinate 4,889 downwards.
TGCTGAAGTGCGCCGATTGATGCAGCCGTACGAGCGGCAAATCGAGCAGGGCCAAGTGGACTACCAGAAGATGTTCACCATGATTAAGCAGAAGCTGGTGCGTGAACGAGGTCTCATATTATAGGTTTCCTGGGCGGCATCGGGGTGGTGCATGACAATTTCCTTCAACCCCTCGAGGTTCGCGTAGCTCGTCTCCTCCCTGTAATGGTAAATAACGGTAGGTATTGTGATCAGCGACGACAAAGCCAGCCATCTCGCCCATCTCGCCCTGGGAGCATTGAAGAAGAGCACACTGTGCCGTCTCACCGAGGACGACGGCAAGGTCTTACGGGAGATCAAGCGCGTGGTGGCGGCGGAACTGGCCTTAGAAGCGGAGATCGACAAAAAAGTGCGAGCTCGACTCGCGTCCTATTCCAGGCACATCGTGGAGGGGAGCGCCGAATGGGATGTCATGTATCGCAAAGCCTGTGAAGAAGAACAAAAAAAGCGCGCCAAACCATAAGACGCGCGACGAAATATCCTGACGAGGTCATACCATGAGATATGCTCTACTAATTTCCTTCGGTGCGGTGCTGCTGTTGTTTCCGGCCTGCACCCATTCCAAACCGAAACCGCTTGTTCCGTTGGAACTCACCTCTGGAGCTAACGCCCAGGCCATCGCACTCAATACCCAGGGCACGCAGGCGTTTCAGGGCGGCCAACTCGCGGAGGCCAAGAACTATTTCGCGCAGGCGATCAAAGCGGTTCCGGATTCAGGCCAGGCGCACTACAATTATGCGCTGACCTTGAATGCGTTGGGTGAAACCGACTCGGCCCGTCAGCACTTTATTGAGGCAGCGAATTTGGCGCCGGGCGATAAGGTGATCTGGGACTCTCCGGCATTGCGGCCGTTCGGAAGCCCGGCAGTACAAAAGGGACCGCCTAAGGAACATCCGTACGGTACGAGAAAGCCGGATATCGGCACTGGGCCGCGCTAGGCGGATGATCCAATGCCTTTTCAGAGGGAGAGGGGCACATGGCGAGTGAGTTAGAGGTGGGCGCGAAGGCGCCGGACTTTTCTTTGCCGGATCAAAACGGCAGCATGGTGACGCTGAAGAGCCTCAAAGGCAAGCAGGTCGTGCTGTATTTTTATCCCAAGGATGATACCTCGGGCTGTACGAAAGAGGCGTGCGACTTCCGGGACTCCCTCGCGCCGATCAAAAAAACAGGGGCAGTGGTGCTCGGGGTCAGCATGGATGGGAAAGGGTCGCACCAGAAGTTTATCGCGAAGTATGGACTTTCCTTTGCACTTGTGAGCGATGAGGATGCGGTCACGTCCAAGGCATACGGGGTCTACAAAGAGAAAAGCATGTACGGCCGGAAGTACTGGGGTATTGAGCGGAGCACCTTTGTGATCGATGCTACTGGACGACTGAAGGGCTTGTTCCGGAAGGTGAAGGTGCCCGGCCATGTCGACGAAGTGTTGGCAGTGCTCAAGGCCTAATCATGCGGTCTGAGAGCCAGCTGTGATCCGCCCTGACCATTATGGATCCGCTTGAGAAAACCTCACATGCCTGCCGTGCCGCCGCCCTGTCTATTCTGCCTGGCATGGGCCATCTCTATATTGGGGAAAAGCGCGGAGGCCCCTTACTCCTGGCGGGAATAGTGCTGATTGTCCTCTGGCTGTTTGCATTCTCCGTGGCCTCCGTGCCCTTGGTTGGGCTGGTCGTGTATTGTATGGTTGATACCTATCTCACCGTCAGCCGGGACCGCGGTCTCCTTATCTAACCAATCCCCATTCGCTCCACAAGGGAGGCGGACCGCTACTATGTCAGAATCGCTCCGTCTTGGGCTGCACAGCGTTCTGATTGGGCTTCTGCTCTGTTGGGTGATGAGTGTGCCCGGTGAAGCGGCCGGCCAGGCCTCGGGCATTCTTACGGTTAAGGATGTGTTGGCCTTGCCGAATCAGACCGCTCGAATCGAAGCCCACCTTTCCGGCAAGACGCCAGCCGGAGGTGCGGCATGGGCCGGTGTTTCATTACGGCTATCCATCGACGGTAAGCCAGTCGAGACCAGCAAGACCAATGAAGGCGGGCAGGTCATCTTCGAGTATATGCCGAAGATGCGGGGTACCTACGTCATCACTGTTTCAATCGATGGCACGGCTCCGGTCTCGGCGGAAACGACCCACGCGACCTTGTGTGTGTGGGAACGCCGACGGCCAATCCTATTGGTCGAACTGGAGGCGATTATGCAGCCCAACCTCTCGGCAACGGTTGCTGGTTCCCTCGCCTCCATCGGACCGCTGACGGAGCCTCCGGCACAACCGGTTCCCGATGCGGCCGAGGAACTGTCGCGTCTCACGCAGTATTACTATAACGTGGTCTATGTGCCGACCGGCGAGCAGTCGTCCGCAGAGGCTGCGTCGGTTGGAGGGGTACGCCGCTGGCTGGAGACCCATAAGTTTCCTGCGGGCTTTGTGATGACATCGCCTTCCGGAAACGTGAACGCCGCAATCGAGGCCGTCAAACAAGGTGGCTGGACGACCATGAAAACCGGTATCGGGCGCACGCGGTCGTTTGCGGAGACGTTGCTCCATCACAGGATGGAGGTGGTCGTGGTGCCGGAACTCCCTAAGGGCGAGCTGCCACGAAAGGCTAAGGCCGCGAAGGAGTGGAAAGAGGTGAGAAAGAAATTGTGAGAGCGACTGCCATTCCTTTCTTGCTCGCGCAATGCGCGGCTTAAGAAAGCCCTCGTTAGACGCGCGCAGTGAAGGGGAATCTTAGTCGCCTCCCACAGTGATCAGCGGCGATTGGTAAGAATGTTTTGCTGAGAAATTCGTGGCTGAGGACGATTCACTCCCAGATCGAATCATGCTATGTTCAGCGCCCGACAGGGCGTCATCTCATTGAAGGAGTAGGAGCCGGTATGTTGTTAGAAGGGAAGAAGGGGCTGATCATCGGTGTGGCCAACAAGCATAGCATCGCCTGGGCGATCGCGCAGTCTGCGGCGCGTGAAGGTGCGCAGATGCTGTTCAGCTATCAGAGCGAGCGGTTGCGCGAAAATGTCGAAGAATTAGTCCAGACCCTGCCTGGCGCGTCGTCCTGCGTGTGCGATGTCGGAGACGACAGCCAGATTGATGCGATGATGAAGCAAGTTGGACAGAAGTTGGGGCGATTGGATTTTCTCGTGCATTCCCTGGCCTTTGCTCCGCGAGAAGAACTCACGGGAGAGTTTGTGAATACCACCCGGCAGGGTTTTGCGACGGCCCTTGATGTCAGCGCCTATTCCCTCGTGGCTGTCACACGAGCAGCTGTGCCGTTGATGACGGAGGGTGGGTCCGTCGTCACGCTGACCTATCTTGGCAGCGAACGGGTCGTCCCGCACTACAATGTGATGGGTGTGGCCAAGGCGGCGCTTGAGGCGACGGTGCGTTATCTGGCCCACGATCTGGGGCCGAAGAATATTCGGGTGAATGCTGTGTCTGCCGGGCCGATCAAGACCTTGGCGGCACGCGGTGTGTCCGGGATCAGCAAAATGGTCGACCACCACCGCGCGTTCGCTCCACTCCGGCGGGCGACGGAGCAGGGCGAGGTCGGCGACACGGCGATGTTCCTGGTGAGCCCACTGGGCCGTGGTATCACCGGAGAGGTGATCTACGTCGATGGGGGATACCATATTCTCGGGTCGCTGGCCTCCGTCGATTAGGAGGCCGACGCCTCTGTTCATACGATCCTTTCCGATCCACTCACCTCAGCGGTTCAACGGCATGTCTTGGCTCAGACGGGCGCTTCCCTTCCCGTCACGTCACTTCACTCTGATCCTGCTCGGGATCCAGCTCTGTGCGCTTCCGGCTACCTCAGGGCTTCCTGTCGAACGCTCAGAGCGAGAAGAGGAGGGCTTGGCAGGGCCTGTTCGGTCGGTTGAAACCAGGGAAAGTTTGCTGGTGCAGACGGATCGATTCGATTTACAGGGACGCCTGACCGAGCGCATTCAGGGCGGCGTGGAAACCTCTCAGGGCCTGTGGCCGTTACGATTTTTATATAGCTACGACCAGGCGGGCAGGCGGATGACTGAAACGGTGCGAGACGCGCGCGGCGAACTCGTGAAAGAAACGCGCTTCGCCTATGATGATTATGGCCATCGATCGGCCGAGGTCGCCACGTGGAGCGATGGTACGTTTGAGAACGCGTCGCTCTACGATTATGACCGGGCGCACCGCCTGATACGAGGCCTTCACTACAACGCGCAGCAGGTCATCAATCGAAACCTCTATACCTTCGACGGCGCGGGGCGTTTAATGCGGGAGCGCTTCGAACGCAACTATCAATACGATGCCGGCGGGCGCCAGGTGATCAGGTCCGATCGATTCGATATGGGGTATGAGGTGGTCATGCGGTATGACGACCAGGGACGAATTCGTGAAAAGGTCGTGTTCGATTTCGGGGGACTGCTGCAAGGCCGCTCGGATTTTCATTACGACGAGCACGGCAACCAGGACGAGGAGCGCATCTTCAATGCCGAGGGACGAGCCACCGACCGAAAAGGCTATCGGTATGAATATGATGCCATGGGGAACTGGATCCTAGAAGCGCTCCAGTGGTGGGACGTACGAGATGGCCGCGAGACACTCAGGCAGTTTCACATCCGTGAGCGCAGCCTCACCTACTACCCGCTTCCCTAACGATGAATCCTCACACGCTCTTTCTGCTATACGGGGCTGAAGAGGATCCTCTCCTATTCCGCTTTGCGGTGAACTTCCGGGACCCTCGAACTCTTGCATTCAGCCAATGGTCACGCAGTCCCTTCGGAAGCGCCGCTACCATCCGTCCGACATCGTTCTTGGCGATCACCTGCCAAGGACGAACTGCCCTCTTGCATTAGAATCGCTCCTCCCGTACTGGTAGACA
>JBDTWG010000196.1:0-6743 GCA_040006855.1 Nitrospira sp. | reverse complement strand
CTATGATTGAACGGCTGGTGGGATTTGCGTTGACGCAACGGTTGATGGTCTGCCTCGCCGGGCTGGCGCTTTTGTTCGGCGGCTTATATGCGTTTCACATTCTCGATGTGGTGGCCTATCCCGATCCCTCGCCTCCGTTGATCGAGGTCATCACCCAGTATCCCGGGTGGTCGGGAGAGCAAATGGAGCGGGCTATTACCCTGCCCATCGAGATTGCGCTTCAGGGCATGCCGGGATTGACCGAAATCCGTTCCCTCTCGATCTTCGGGCTGAGCGATATCAAGGTCTATTTCGATTTCGGCACCGACTACTTTCGAGACAGGCAGGAAATTCTCAATCGCCTGCAACTCACCACCTTGCCGCAAAACGTGCAACGGCCATTTCTCCTTGGTCGGCTATCGCGGAAATCTTTCGTTACGAACTCACCGGCGACCACGTGTCCCTCACCGATCTCAAGACGACCCAAGATTGGCAGATCCGACGCGAGTTCAAGCGCGTGCCGGGTGTGATCGATGTGAGCACCTACGGCGGAACGACCAAGGAGTATCACGTCGAGTTAGATCCCGGGCAACTCATGAGTTACAACGTCACGCTCGGTCAGGTGATGGACGGACTCGCCAAAAGTAATACCGATGTGGGCGGAAACTATCTCACCATGGGGGCGCAGAGTTTCAACATTCGCGGCATGGGACTGATCAAAAAACTCGATGACATCGCCAATACTGTCGTCACGCAGAAGGAAGGGACGCCGGTATTCGTTAGGAATTTGGGCAAAACCAGCATCGGGTCCCGGGTGCGGCTGGGCAAGGTCGGTATCGACGACCGGGATGATGTCGTGGAAGGCGTTGTGTTGCTGCAACGAGGCGCCAAGGCGCTGCCGGTGTTGGAGAAGGTCCATGAAAAGATCCAGGACCTCAACGCGCGTAAACTTCCACCGGGCGTGGGGATCAAGACCTTCTATGACCGGACGGTTCTCATCCATACGACCATTGAAACCGTCATTGATATCTTGATCGCCGGTATCATCCTCGTTTCCATCATTTTGTACGTGTTTCTCGGGCATTTTAGGACGGCGATGATTGTGGCGCTAACAGTTCCGGTGGCGCTCTTGTTCACCTTCGGCATGATGGTGCTCAGCGGGCAGTCGGCGAACCTGATTTCGCTGGGCGCTGTCGATTTCGGGATCATCGTCGATTCCACGCTGATCATGGTCGAAAGTATTTTTTATCACCTCGCGCACAGGGCTTCTTCGGGGAGCACGGTACCGATGCATGTCATGCGCGCCGCGCGCGAAGTGGGGCGGCCCATTTTCTTCGCGACCACGATTATCGTCGTGGCGTTTCTGCCGCTGTTCACTATGACGGGGGTGCCGGGCAAGGTGTTTGCGCCGATGTCCTTGACCTATGGATTTGCCTTGAGCGGCGCGCTGTTGATGGCCTTTACGCTGGCGCCGGCGCTCTGTTCCCTGATGCTCACCGGCCCCATCCGGGAGCGCGACACCGCGGTGGTGGAGTTTTTGAAAAGCCGGTATCTGGCGCTACTGAACTGGGGGCTCAGGCGAGAATGGCTCGTGATCGGCATTGCGATCCTCTCGCTAGTGATGGCCCTCGCGGCGGTGCCGCTCATTGTGGGCGAGTTCATGCCGGCGTTGGAAGAGGGCAATATTTGGATGCGCACGACGTTTCCGGTGGATATTTCGTTCGAAGAGGCCGCCCATCTCGTCACCGATATCCGGGGGATTTTTCGGCAGTTCCCGGAGGTCATCAGCGCGGCTTCACAACTGGGCCGTCCCGACGACGGAACCGACCCGACCAGTTTTTTCAATGCGGAATTCTTGGTGACCTTGAAGCCGCTCAAAGAATGGCGCGCGGACGTGCCGACGAAAAAAGCATTGATCGATCAGATCGAACAACGTCTGGCCGTGATTCCTGGCGTCACCTTCAACTTCTCTCAGGCGATTCAGGATAATGTGCAAGAGGCCATGTCGGGGGTGAAGGGAGAGAATGCGGTCAAGCTCTTTGGGAGCGATCTGCAGACCTTGGAGCAATTGGCGAGACAGATTGAGTTGCTGATGAAAGACGTGCAGGGCGTCAAAGATCTGGGCGTACTGCACTTGCTGGGGCAGCCGAATCTCGTGATTGAAGTGAATCGCGAGGAGTGCGCGAGGTACGGCCTCAAGGTGGGTGATGTCAACGATGTCGTACAGGCGGCTATCGGTGGCCAGGCGGTCACCCAAATTTATGAGGGCGAACGATGGTTCGATCTTGTCGTGCGGTTTCTCCCGGAGTTCAGGCGTGACATCGAGTCGATCGGCAACATCGTCGTCAGTACGCCTGAAGGCGCGCGCATTCCGCTCAAGCAATTGGCGTCGATCACCGAGCAGACCGGCGCCTTCATCGTCTATCGAGAAAACAATGAGCGATATATTCCCATCAAGTTCAGCGTCCGTGGACGAGACTTGGAAGGTACGGTGCGGGAGGCGCAAGAACGGATCGAGAAACAGGTCCAGTTTCCCTCAGGCTATCGGATCGAATGGCACGGGGAGTTCGATCAGCTGCAAGAAGAGAAAGCGCGGTTAGCCAAGATTGTCCCCATCACGCTCCTCATCATTCTCTTTCTGGTGTACCTGGTGCTCAACAATCTGCGTGATGCCTTGCTCGTGCTGGCGGCTGTGCCGTTCTCGTTGGTCGGCGGCGTGCTGGCGCTGTTGGTGACGGGGACTCATTTCAGTATTTCGGCGGCGGTGGGGTTCATTTCGCTGTTCGGCGTGGCCGTGCAGGGAGCCTTGATCCTCATCAGTCGTATGCAAGATATGCTACGTGAAGGGTATGAGATCAAAGAAGCGATTTTGAAGAGCGCCGAGGTTCGGATGCGACCTGTGTTGATGACCTCGCTGGCGGCGGCCATCGGGCTGTTGCCCGCGGCCATCGCGAGCGGCATCGGCGCGCAATCGCAACAACCGCTGGCGCGGGTCGTGGTGGGTGGCATGTTGACCTCCGCCGCACTCATTCTGTTGGTGTTGCCTGTGTTGTACCAGCTCCTGCATCGATTCAGCGGGCCAGCCACTCCGAAGAATCGAGAGGACTCGCAGTAAAGGTCACGGGTGCGCGCCATGGCGCAGGCGTTGCCCTTCCTGACAGTCCCTGCCCGGGCAGCCGCTGAATTGGTGCAGATGGGGCGGTATTTGGGTGCGGAGTGTGGAACTGAATCAGCTGGTCACTGGCTGGGCAGTAATAGTGAGCTCAGTACTGTCAGGAAACGCAGCACCCAAACGAACTGTCCGTGAGGGCCCGCGTACGGTCACGCGCATCTTGTGCCCGTCCCATTGCCAATCGATCGAACCGCCTGGGAGCGCCAACCCAGAGACCGCCATCGGTTGCGCGAGCCATGTTTTGAGAACTCCGGCGCCGATGACCACGGCAGGGTCACCCGTCATGTCATCGACATAGGCCAGCATGTCTTGCTGCAACATTAACAGCAACGCCGCGGTTTCATAATCCGGGGAGACCGCTGCCCGATTGTGCCACCCTCTGATGTATTGCCAGCCATCCGCGACGTCCGTAATCGACGGCCTCGGCGTATCCCATGTGTAAAGCCCGGGTGACGCCTGACGATTCCAAATCTCCTGAAGCGCGGTCCAGACTGCATCCGGCCGGCCCAACCGCAAAGCGCGGTGTGCGCGGGTCAATTGCGCGGCGACTGTCGGGTCGTCGGGTGTTGGTCTGTAGCTGAGCAGAGGTTGTCGCATCGAACCCGGGAAGGAAGCGGTCCCGGCCGTAGACTGCAGACTTATGGGTGAGACGGCGGTGTCGGAGGGACCGTGGAGAACCCTGCGCTGCCAGCTTTCCTGCATCGCATGCGCTTGGTCCCGCCAGCGCGCGGCGTCACGACGTTTGCCAAGCCGCGCGGCAAACTCAGCGGCCGCGACCAATCCTCGATAACTGACGGCATTGACATAGAGCGACGGCCATCCGTTGCCGACCCGGCCCACGATCAGTCCGTCACGAGCCGGTTGCGCTAGTAAGCTTATTCGTGTCGATTGTCCGTGTTGGATATCGTAGGGAGAAGGCACGACAAAGGACTCCTCGATCGGGGTGCGGGTCGTCAGCATGTCCTCGATGCGCTGCGCCTTGCGAAGGATATGAGGCCACAACCACTGATCATGGTCATGGTCGGCGATATAGGCGGCAGATGCTGTGAGAGCCCAGATGGCCAGGCCCGGCGCATCGGCTTCCGGCCCCGCGCCCCCGCCGAAGTCATGGGTTGCGAGATATTGAGAGAGGACGCGGCTGACGTGAGGATCGCCGGCGCGAGCGAGGGCCGCCGTAATGTAGGTCCCCTGGCGTTGCCAGGCGCGATAGAAAAAGATGGGGTCGCCGGGTCTGGTTTCACGGCCGATCAGGCTCATCATGAGATGATCGATTTGCGCATTCATGGAAGCCTGAAAGCGTTGATCGGGAAGGTCAAGACGGACCCTCTCCGGCGAATTTCTGTACCACCGCTGCATTTGAATGGGAATCCGCAAATCAGATAGTACGAGTCGATAATCCTCGCCCGCCTTCACAGCATCCGCACGCAGGACCAAGCGTGCATAACCCCAGCCGGACTTGCCCATCCATGATGTCTCTGCTGTGTGGGCCGTCATCCATCCCGGCGTATTCTCATCACCTAAGCTGACGGTGGCGGGAGAAGGCGTGACACTGACCGCCCATCGATCATTGACGAGAACCTGTTTGCCGTCCCAATTCAGAGCGGTGACCGGTCCACCGGCTGGTCCTACGCTGCGAATGAGGATCGCCGGAATGTGTGATGTGCGGTTCTTGAACCGGAGTTCCCAATGCGTCGCGTCCAGTCGCGTCCAGGTCGCGTCATAGTGCATCGTCCGGGTCACGATGGCCGGGACATGGGGATGGGTAGACGGTTCAAACGTCTGCCGAATGTCGCTGAGCGGCAGCGTTTGGCTGGTAATGACCGGGTGTCCGTCGGTATCGCAGAGCCAGAGTGAGATGCCGAAGCTGGGGGCTTGCGGACTGAAGTCCCCACCGGGCTCGTGATAGGCATGTTCGGCTTCCGAAGCACCCGGAACGGCCAAGGGGATATGTCCGACCGACCTCGGCCAAGGACGATCCGGATCCTTCTGCATCATGCTGGTCATCGCGTCGCGTTGCGGCGTGAAGTGCGTGGCAGCCTCCACCGCCTGTCGGAATTGCTGCCAGTTGTTGATGCCGGCGCACAGGGCAAGGAGGCCGGCTAGGACGAGCACCACCGGTCGCCCTGGGCTGAGCGCCCCCAACGCCGCCAGGGCGATGAGAAGGGGGATGAAATTCAGACCGTAGGTGAAGGTTTCCTCCCCATAGACCATGTGCAACGAAAGCTCAAACACCAATAAGGCTGCCAGCACGAGCCGGAAGCGCAGCTGACGATCCAGTGTCACCAGTCGCCATAGTCCGTTCATGAGCAGGGCCGACCACAGGCAGACGGCGACGAGTCCCAGTGGGCCCGCCGATCCCGGAGAGGAGAATTGAAAGGCCAAGCGCTGCGACAAGCGAAAGGAATCGTCGCCAGACTGAATGTAGCCGTCATCATCGATGAAACGTATGGCCGGCGCGATGAGGGTGTGAAAAGCAAAGGACGAGGCGATGTTCTGCATGTCTCCCGACTGGGGATGATGGATCCAGTTGGCCTCCTTGCGGCTGCCGATGAAAAACTCCGCCGAGGGGAAGATGAACTTTTGCGCCCCCCACAGGAGCACCACCAGGCAAAAGGCGTTGATGGAGAGTTGCACGGCTTGCCTGAACGGCCAACGCGCCAACATGGCCAAGAGGCCGGCCATCCAGTTGGTGACGGTGATACTGAGCGTGAAGGCGCTGGCGACCACATAGAGGGTGGCGCCGACCTTGCGTTGTTCAGCGAACAGGAGCAGCGCGAGCGCCAGCATGATCGAGAGCGAGCCCCAGGTATAGGAGTTGGGCACAGGGAGCCAAAAGATTGCCGAGGCGCTGCAGAGTCCGAGCAGGGTGAAGATGGAAGCGTCCAGCTTCCGGCAGCCCAGGAGGCGCAGTAAGAGATACAGCGTCCCGCTCCATAAGCCCCCGATGATGCAGGTCACGTACAGCACGGCTTGCAGTGGGGGGATCGCCAGCGCGTGCTTCACCAGGTAGACGGGGACGAAGGTGAGGATCGAGAACAGGGGATGCACGGAGGTTCGCGAGTGGTCGTCGGTGGTGGAGATCATGTTGGAGACTTCACGAATCGTATCGGCCTCGAACCAGAAATCCATCGAATGCAACAGAAAAGAGGGGATGGTATCGGCAATCACGAGACTCGCGACGCCGGCCACTAGGGCGAAGAAGCACGCCAGGAGCCAGTCCTGCGGCGCCAAAGGGGCCCTCCGGGGTGAGTGGTCCGGGGAGAGAGATTTCCGCACGTCGACGGCATCATCAGGATGTATCGGATCAGGGTAGCGAAGTGGTGTCGCTGTGTTGCCGTGTATGGCCATTGCGAAGTCGCTCAGTGATGACGAGGGCGAATAAAGTCCGCCGATTGAGATTGTTCAGTGAGACATCGGAAGATCTTCGTGTGAACTAAAGTGGGATTGTGGAGGCCCCAGGCTTGCTGCAATTCGGCGTCACCCTTGTCAGGTTTTGGCATCGAGCTACCGATACAGCCAAACGCCCATGGGAAGTTATGTGATTTTCAGTGCCTTCGTCCTATTCCTGAGTCTGCTTTGGTGGCTCGCGTTC
>JBDTWG010000195.1:0-6768 GCA_040006855.1 Nitrospira sp. | reverse complement strand
CTCTCATGGCTCTTTCGCCGGTGACTCGATACAGGCTCAAAAACCTGCCGATGATTGCGGGGAGCCTACTTGTGTTTCTTGCCTGTGTGCAGCCCGTGTCTGCCGATTCCATTCGGGTGTTGGTGGCTCAAGAGGTCACGGTCCTAGAGGTAAGTTCTGACGGTGACCTGGCCCTCGTGACTGAGGCGGGCGAGACGAAAATATTGCGGTCTCCGATCCATATTTCAGCCCGAGGAGATGGATTTCACGTTGATAGTCGGCGGGTGGCCGGGGGCCAGGTCGTCATTCGGCCTCTCCGGAATACTCTCTCGCTGATGATGACGCAGGGCGGCGCGATGGCTCATGGACCCGTGCTGTCTATTAGCGGAATGGTGCGTGTGTTGCGCAAGGGGCACACGCTGTCGGTCGTGAATCAGGTGGACTTGGAAGAATATGTGAAGGGCGTGGTGCCTTCTGAGGTGAGTTCTGCCTGGCATCCGGAAATGTTGAAGGTGCAGGCAGTGGCGGCACGGACCTATGCGTTGTATAACAAAATGTTAAGCGCGGCCCGGGAATACGATGTGATGTCCACCATACAAGACCAGGTCTATCGTGGACGATCCGGTGTCGACCACCGTGTTGAAGAGGCTGTGGAATCGACGAGAGGTATTGTCGTCACCCATTTGCAGGCGCCCATTTATGCGGCCTTTTCGTCCACGGCGGCCGGCCCAACCGAAGACGCCGTCAATGTGTGGGCGAACAAAGACTTGCCCTACCTCAAGGGCGTTGAATGTCCGTTCGATATCGAGTCGCCGTACTACCAGTGGAAAGCGAGCGTGAAGATCGATCAGCTGGAACAGAACTTACGGCGGCAGGGATTTTCAGTCGGAACGATCGCCACCATCACTCCAATTGCCTATAGCCGTGCCGGCCGGGTGGCGCGGCTCCGGATTCTGCACTCGAGTGGCGAGACGGTATTACGAGGGGAGGACCTTCGCAAGGCGGCGGGGTATACCGTCATTCCAAGCACTCAGTTTGAAGTCGAATCGATCGGAGCCGAAGTGGTGTTTACCGGCTACGGCGCGGGCCATGCCGTGGGCCTCTGTCAATGGGGCGCAAAGGAATTAGCGGAACTCGGTTATTCGTACAACAGTATTCTTCAGTACTATTATCCAGGGACGGAGCTGCACAACGCGGCCCTGTCGCAGTTAATGGCGCCGGCCATTCCAACCCCCTGATGCTGCTCAGCGAGTTCGATTTTCCCTTTGACCCAGCCCTTGTGGCGGATCATCCGGTCATCCCGCGTGATCGCGCACGGATGCTGGTGGTGGAACGCGCAAGTGGGGCGCGAAGGCACCATCACGTCGCTGATCTTCCGTCGCTGCTGCAACCCGGCGACCTTGTGGTGGTGAATAATACCAAGGTCATGCCGGCACGAGTCCCGGCCCACGTACGCTCCACGGACAAATTGATTGACCTGCTCTTTGTTCAGGACCTCGGGCAGGGTGTGTGGGAAGTGCTCATCAAGGGACGATTCCGGCCTGGTTCCACGATCGTCTTTCCCGACGGCGGTGAGGGAAAAATTCTGGAGCGTAGCCAGACTCGAACCACGCTAAAATTCACCGGCCAGGCGAGCGTGTACGATCTCATGCAGGCAGCCGGCACGATGCCGCTCCCCCCCTACATCAAACGTCTGCCGACGCAGGACGATCTACAGTGGTACCAAACCATGTTTGCTCAGCACGAGGGTGCTATCGCAGCACCCACTGCCGGCCTGCATTTTACGCGCGACTTAGTGGAGGCCTTGGTGGGGAAGGGCATTGAACTGGCGCAAGTTACCTTGCACGTTGGGGCCGGAACATTTCGAAGCGTGAAAAGCGAGCGGATTGAGGATCACCGCATGCTGGCGGAACGAGTCGAGGTGTCCGATCACACCGTGGAGCAGATTCGCCGAGTTCGAGCGCGCGGGAATCGTGTGGTGGCAGTCGGAACAACCGTGGTGCGCGCGCTGGAAACGGCCGCACGAGGCGGGACCGGCATCGTGCCATTTCAGGGGGCGGCCGAGCTGTTCATTACACCCGGGTTTGAGTTTCAGGTCATTGACGCGCTGGTGACGAATTTTCACCTGCCGCGAACCACCTTGCTGATGCTGGTCTCGGCGTTGGTAGGAGTCGGTCCGCTTCGCGAGGCCTACAAAGAGGCGGTGGCGAAACGCTATCGGTTCTATAGTTATGGCGATGCGATGCTGATCGGGACGGGATGGGCAGGCGCTACATAAGCTCTTTATGAATCTTGACGGGTACCTTGCTCTTCATCGATTCAGTATAGGCCATCAGAGCCCGCTGCTGTTTTTGAAAGAGGAAGCTCTGAAAAATCCGCTCCTTGGCAGCATCCACCTTGGCAGGATCTGTTTCTCCCTGACGAGTGACGAGAGCCTGCGCCTCTGAATATTCTGAAGGCGTGAGGGCCACAGCATCCATGATGACCAACCGAGCTTTGTTGGTGAGAATATCCTTGGCTTCCATGGCTTCAAAGGATGAGGGGGTCAAACGATTCGCCGCCAGCAACCTGCGATAGGCCTCGGGGTCGAACGTGCCGTTCCGTTGGAATTCCGTTCGCTGCATGATCGCTTTACGGAGATCTTCGTCCGAGACCGTGAGTCCCATGTCCTTCGCCACATGCAACCACATGCGGTTGTCGATGAGCTGCTCCAGCACAAACTGCTTAAGGAATTCATCCTTGATGTCGGTCTGTCCCTTGTCTTTGTAAAAACGGTACGTATTTTCGTAGGCGCGACGAAATTCATCCAGTGGGACTGATTGGTCTCCGACGGAGGCGACCACATTGCCGCTCTGCTGGCCGAATCCCCACCATCCCATGGTGATGACAAACGCGAGGGCGAGAACGCCCATGATGGACTTGAGAAACCACGGATAGTCGTGCGCTGCTTCGCGTAGCAATTTAATCATCGAGATCGCCTCTTATCGGCAAAGTTTCGTGGATTCTACTCAGGCGCCGACAATAAAGGCAAGAGGAGGCAGAAGGGCGACTGCGTGTGCGGGAAGATTGCGACTTTGTTTGTGTGGATCAGAGAGATTTGCTATAGTGTCAATCAATCGGGGAGATCTTCATTGGCGGAGGAGGCAGCCGGGCAAAGCCCATTTGAACTGGGTGTCTATCCGAAAGCCCAGGTGCTGAACCGATTCATCGCCAAAGTGATTGACCTTCTGATCGTGGCCGCGGCGAGTAAACTGGTCCCGCCGGTTGGTATCCTTGTCGGACTTGCTTACATCTTGTTGGCCGACGGCTTTGGGGGCGGTCGCAGTGTCGGGAAGCGGTTAATCGGGTTGCAAACCATTGTGCCGCGCACTCGTGTCCCGGCGGGATTCAGAGAGTCAATTATCCGCAATCTGCCCTGTGGCCTTGCCCAATTGGCATTCGAAATACCCTATGTGGGATGGATCGGATGGGGTGCGGTCCTTTCACTTGAAGCATTGTTGGTGATTGGGAACGAGCAGGGTCGGCGACTGGGTGATGAGATCGCGAAGACTCAAGTACTTGAGAGTGGACAGCTGGATGTGCCGGATTGAATAACTCGATCGCTGTTGATGGCAAGAAGCGCGTGAAGGGAGAGTCCCAGTGGGCTTCATGAGTGACATGTTCGGGTGGTTCTCCAACGATCTCGCGATCGATTTGGGGACGGCGACGACCCTCGTGTATGTCCAGGGGAGGGGCATTGTCCTCAATGAGCCTTCCGTGGTCGCTGTCGAAAAAAAGACGGAACGGGTGATGGCGGTCGGCGCCGATGCGAAACGCATGTTGGGACGCACTCCGGGCAACATCCTTGCCGTACGTCCGATGAAAGAAGGGGTCATCGCAGATTTCGAAAAAGCCGAAGCGATGTTGAGCCACTTCATTCAGAAGGCCCATAATCGGACGGCGTTCGTGCGGCCGCGCATCATCATCGGCGTGCCGTCGCGTATCACGCAGGTGGAACAGCGCGCGGTTCGGGACTCTGCCGAGTTGGCGGGAGCCCGCGAAGTGTACTTGATCGAAGAACCGGTAGCGGCGGCTATTGGGGCGGGACTGCCGATTACCGAGCCTTCCGGCAATATGGTCGTGGATATCGGCGGCGGCACGACGGACATCGCGGTCATCTCGCTGGGCGGCATTGTCTACAGCGAGTCGGTCAAGGTAGCCGGCGACCGGATGGACGATGCCATCATGAACTACATCAAGAAAAAATATAATCTCCTCATCGGGGAGCATATGGCGGAGCGTATTAAGTTCGAGATCGGCTCGGCCTACCCGTTCGAGGAACGCAAGACCATGATGATCAAAGGACGTGATTTGATTTCGGGCATCCCTCGAACCTTGGTGGTGGATGATGCTGAGATCAGAGAGGCGTTGCAGGAACCCATTGGAACGATTGTGAATGCCATCAAGGTGGCGCTTGAAAACACACCGCCTGAATTGGCCGGAGACATCATCGATCGCGGTATCGTGCTCACTGGCGGCGGATCCTTGCTCAAGGGAATGGACACTCGGTTTCGTGAAGAAACGAATCTTCCGATCATTACGGTCGATGACCCGCTGACCTCCGTGGTCCTGGGGGTGGGGAAGATTCTGGACGAGTTGGACCTCCTTCGCAAGGTATCGGTGATGTCGCAGTGCAGCACCGCACGATGAACTCCATCCTGAGAGTGGATGGCTATTTCGCGCTCGACATACGGCACCCGACGCCTCGCCATGGTGCTGTTCGCCATCTTGCTCGCCGCCCTCTTCCTTCTTCCTAGCCAAAGCCAGGGGTTGCTGCAGTATGTGGGTGGACCGCTCGGACAGATCCTCAGTCTTCCGCTCGCCGCGTTTTCCTCTCTTGATCACGGTATTTCTGAAACCTGGGATGGCTACCTCGCCTTGCAGGGCGTCCGTGAAGAGAACCGCCAGCTTCGTCGCGATATCGAATTGCTCAAAGGAATGAATAATCAGTTGCGCGACTCCGTGTCGGCCACGCAGCGGTATGAGACTCTGCTGAACTTCAAACAGCAAGCGTCTTCCCGCACCGTAGCGGCCCAAGTAATCGGGAGGGATGCCACCAACTGGTACCGAGGCGTGATTCTCAACAAAGGTGAAAGTGACGGGGTGCGTCCGGAAATGGGCGTCGTGACCCCGGCCGGTGTCGTGGGGCGAATCGTCAAAACTAATTCTACTTCGTCGGTGGTCTTGTTGGTCACCGATCCGAACAATGCGATTGCAGGCTTGGTACAGCGGACTCGCGATGAAGGCATTGTCGAAGGCACGAGCCATGGGCGCGCGCGGCTCAAGTATATTCCTCTCCTGTCACGAGTTCAGCCCGGCGATCGAGTGGTCACGTCAGGACTCACAGGCTCTTTCCCGCGGGGCTTGGCAATCGGCGGGCTGACGCAGGTGGAAAAGTCAGAGGGAGACTTATTCCAATCCGCAGAAATCGAGCCGGAGGTCGATCTGTCAAAGCTGGATGAGGTGCTGGTCATTACGGCGCCCTACGAAGATGCCGACGCGGCTCAAAAACTATTGCAGGAGATCCACGGAGATCGAAAGAAACCATGAAGTTCCTGCTGTATGCTTTATTGGCGGTGGTGGTGCCACTACAAACCACCTTGTTGCATTATGTCAGTATCCTCGGTGTACGACCCGATCTTGGTTTGATCGCAGCCTGCCTCGTGGGTTTTCTCGGCGGGGAGCTTGATGGTTTGATCCTCGGCCTCATTTTGGGTTGTTTCCAGGATATGCTGTCCCCCGGGGATCTGTGGATCAATGTCGTGACGAAGGGAGGGGCCGGGTTTCTCGCCGGACTGGCGGGACGCCACATGGCCCATATTACTCCGGCTGTATTGACCGTGGGCCTAGTGGTGATCTCCTGCTTGTCCAGTGGAGTGTTCCTCTACGCGATGAATCCAGCGAGCATTGATGAGATCTGGATGGGAGTCCGTTCGACCGTCCTGGTGCAGGCCGGGTTCGACGCCGCCATAGGGGCGGGCTTGTACCTGGTGTTCCGGCGACGCTGGTCGGATGATCGAATGGTGACGGAGGGGGCGCTGTAAGCGCATGCAGATCTTGCAACGAAGAGTGGCGAAGGGCTGAGGATCAGACCGTGATAGGATTTAACGATTCCGACCTTCTCGACCTACAGCGGCGACTCGTCATCCTACGCGTGGGTCTTCTGCTGGTGGTGGCGTTGCTGGCTCTGCGACTGTGGCATCTGCAAATCCGGGAAGGCCCATATTATCGCGACCTTTCCGAAAACAACCGGACGCGTTCAGTCGTACTTGAACCGGCCCGGGGGCTTATATTTGACCGGAATGGCATTTTGTTGGCGAATAATGTGCCGAGTTTCGCCTTGTATGTCACACTGGAAGACGTGAAGGATCGTCAGGGATTGGTCGCACAGCTAGCCTCCTTGCTCGGACTGGATCCAGAGCTCATTCAGAAGAAGCTGTCGATTGGAAAAGGGAGCAAACTGCAACCCCGAAAAATTAAAGATCGGCTGACACTGCGTGAGGCAACGCTGATCGAGTCCCATCGGTTGGATTTGCCGGGGGTGATGATCCAAGTGGAGTCGCAGCGGAATTATCCGGGCGGAGTCGTTGCGGCGCATTTGTTGGGTTACGTTGGGGAAGTGTCGGCGGATCAGCTCGAGAGAGCGGATTTTGCGGATCTCCATCAAGGCAGCATCGTGGGGCAGTATGGAGTGGAAAAGACATTTGACCGACAGGTGCGCGGGCGGGCGGGACAGAAGAGCGTTGAGGT
>JBDTWG010000194.1:0-6850 GCA_040006855.1 Nitrospira sp. | reverse complement strand
GACTCGCGCACAAAAGTGTTTGAACTGAGTCCAGATGGGCAAAAGTCCTGGTCTGGTTAAGGATTGTCCCCTACGGCCGCAACAGGAAGGAAATCTTTTACATAACCTCTCTCTTCCGCCACCGCAATGCCTAATCGCTTCAAGTCAGATGCCCCATCCATGATACGATGTCTAAGGAACAGACTGAGCCGCTCTTTGCCGACCCGGGGCCGATCCGGGGCGTAAATATCCATGGAAGACGAGGATGCAATGCAAACTGCCAGCATGGGCGCACTGTTGATGCTCCAGATCATCATGCTTGTAACAAATCCAAAAACAGTCTACCCAGCTGACCAGAGTGCTGCTGCGCAGCTGCTCAGGCAAGCCGAGCAGGAAGCTGGTGTGATTGGAAACGAATATCTGCGAGAGAATACGCTCCAGGACATTGCGGTCGCAGAGGCGAAAGCCGACAACTCACAAAAAGCACTCAAAATTGCTTTAGAATTATCTGAACGAGATGATAAGAACCTCACTTTGGTGGAGATTGCAGAAGCACAGGCGAAATTGCATCATATCAAAGCCGCCTTTCGAACAGCCGGTGAGATTGACGATAAAACCGATCGAGCGGCGGCCATGGAGTCAATCGCGTTGGCTCAACTCGCTGGGGGAGACCACGCCGGCGCTCTCCACACCGCGAGCCTCATTCCAGCAGAGCTCAACCGAAGCAGTGTCTTGATGCATGTTGCACTGGCCGAAGCGGGATCGGGGAATGTCACTCATGCCATAGAAATGGCGCAGCAAATCCAAGCTCCATCCCGAAAGGATATGGCACTTGAAGGTATCGCCCTTGTACAGATGAAACAGGGAAATTCCCGAGGAGCCTTAGCTACCACCCTGTTCATTGGAAGTGAACTGGCCCGGGCTAAAACCTATAGGGAAATTGCAACAGCGCAGACTCAAAGAGGGCGTCAGGAGGAAATCAGCCTCTGGATCAATGGACTCGGGTCGCCTTTGGAACGGGCTTCTGCTCTGCTCGGTGCAGCGAATGGGCTTTTGGACGTCGAAACCACTCCTCCGGAAGAATCCTGTGAGAAGCAGAGCCAGAGCGGTGTTAAGCCTCCTTCCTAAAAGTAGGACGGGGTAGCACCCCCAACGGGGATCATAGAGTTCGGCTTGGACAATGTCGGGATCAAGGCTGAGAGAGTATCGTTCACCCTTCCGAGCACAAAAGTTGAATGCTGAAAAAATCGGCTCTTTTCCAAACACAGCGGTGGCATCTTTGGGTGGGGCTGCTTCTACTATCGGTGCCTCTGTTCCAAACAACCGCACTGTCGGAAGATCTCAAGGGTGGACTAATAGTCGTCGGACGAGGTCCGGAGCGCACGATCATTGAGCAATTGACGCAGGCCTTTGAAAAGGATCACGTCGGTACCGCTGTGGATATCCGATGGAATCGAAACTTTCACATCGCCGACATGGTGGCATCGGGCGAGGCCGATATCGCTGTGAGCGGTCGAGAGGAACTCGGCCTCACCGCGACAACTATTGCTTGGGACGGACTGGCTGTGATTGTGAATTTTTCGAATCCGGTCAAGGAGATGACGAAAGAGCAGGTCGCCTCCCTATTCTCGGGGTCAATTCGGGATTGGTCTGAACTAGACGAAAAGGCTAACGGGAAAGTTCAGGTGATATTGCGACCAGACGATCAGAATCTCAATGATGGGTTCGCGCAGTCGCTCGACATCGTCGGTCGAATGACCAAGAACGCCGAGCAGCTGCGTTCGGACCAACAGGTTTTAAGTCGAGTATCGGGGCAACTGAATGCGGTGGGTTACCTATCTTTACAAGCGGCGCTCGATGCCGTGACGTACGGGGTATCCGTTCGAATACTCATCATCAACGGGGTTGAAGCAGGAACCCCGACTCTCCAATCTGGCCAATATCCGCTGAAACGGCCCCTCGTGCTACTGATGCGGACAATCCCCAGTGCACTGACTAGGGGGTTCGTCGAATCGGCGCGCTCATCTGTCGGTCAAACCATACTCGGCAATGGCTATGTGCCCCTCGCGCCCTGAGCCTGTACCATCGCAATTAACAGAGTCAGTGGAAATTGCTTGCCAATGATGCAATGGTTCGGCGCATGAAGACCGCCTGTATATCAGCAGATGGCGCTCAGGCTGCAAGGCCCGGGGCCGGAATAGCCTCCGGTCGTGCGCGTCTCGCAGTCTCGCAATATCTCCCTGTCTTAATATTTTTGCACGGCCTACTGATGGGAGAATCCCCTGCGCAGGCTCAGGTTGTATCTTTTTCTGCTGAGGAATATGCATTTAACGGTCCTGAGGAGGTTGAAACCGGTTGGCAGATGGTGCGCCTCATCAATCACGGCCACGATGTACATCAGGTTCAATTCTTGGGATTGCCACCCGGCAAGACTGTAGACGATGTGAAACAGGCGCTGGCAGGAAGACTCCCGCGCTTACCAAACTGGCTGCGGCGCCATGGAGGTGTGAATAGTGTTGCCCCAGGACATGAGGCATCGGTCGTCATCCATCTTGATCCTGGAAAGTATGTGTTGCTCTGTGGGATTCCGGATGCCACCGGACGCCCCCACGCCATGCAGGGCATGGTGCGTTCGCTCCAAGTAAGCGGGCCAGGCTCGCGCGTCGTTGCGCCCCCACAATCGCACAAGACCGTGAGCTTGAAAGACTTCTCTTTTTCATTGAGTGAGCCACTCCAGGTGGATGATCACATACTCCGGCTGTTCAATGAAGGAACCCAGGCCCACGAGATGGTCGTCATTCGTCTGGCCGAAGGCGCATCCACGCAAGATTTCCTCACGAGTTATCGGCCCGGAGGGGCGCGGAATCCTGCTGGCGCTGAGGTCGGCGGCATGACCGGCATCGATCCTGGACGTGAGGCCTATGTCCATCTCGACATGCAACTGGGACGATATGGACTGATCTGCTTTCTCGCGGACCCCGTCTCCGGTACCTCTCATGTTGTCCATGGCATGTGGATGGATCTCGATGTGCAGCAACGATCCAGACCGTCGGAGGGTCCGTGACCTACCAGGAGCTTATGCGGTTAGCGAATGGGCATGCGGAATCAAAGGTGCTCCTCATCGCCAATGAATTGGGTGTCTTCACGGCAATCGGGGCCGGCGGCAGGAGGGCCGACACGCTCGCGAAATCCTGCGGCACCACTCGCGAAGGCATGACGCTGTTGTTGCAGGCCCTCGCGGGACTGGGGTTGCTTCGCCTGAAGGGCGGCCGGTACTGGAATACTAGACTGGGGCGTAAGTTCCTCGATGGCCGCAGTCCTTTCGCGGTGATCAATTTGCTGTGGCTCTTGAACCACCATTGGTCGGATTGGACCGGCATGCTCAGGGCGGTCCGCCGCGGCCGACCGGGGTGGTCGCCTACCACCAGGACGGCCGAGTTTCGACGGAGGTTTGCCCTGGCGATGCATGAGCGCAGCCATGTGTTGGCGTCACCCACCATTAAGTCCATTCGTTTGCCGAGACCGGCTATTCGATTGCTCGACTTGGGCGGCGGATCGGGATCCTATTCGATTGCGCTGGCTCGACGCTATTCAGGTCTTCAGGCTGTTCTTGTCGACCGGTCAGTGGCCGTCGCCAGACGGTTGATCCTGCAGGAGGGGATGTCAGGTCGCATCCAGGTCAGGCAGGGGAATGTGCTGACGCTACCGCTTGCGACAGGCATTGATGTGGTCCTGCTGTCCAATCTGGTGCACGATTTTAACGAGAGGGAAAATCTGCAGTTGCTGCGCAGGGTGCATGGGGCCCTGCGCCCGGG
Organism: Nitrospira sp.; assembly: GCA_040006855.1. Taxonomy (GTDB): domain Bacteria; phylum Nitrospirota; class Nitrospiria; order Nitrospirales; family Nitrospiraceae; genus Nitrospira_A. The sequence continues at coordinate 3,056 of JBDTWG010000194.1, read as the reverse complement.
TGGCAAGATTTTTATCGTCGAGTTCTTTCTCAACGCCGCTGGAACCATGCCGGCGGAGGCGGCCGTCTTTTCGCTTCTCATGTATGCCTTCACCGACACGGGTCGGAGTTACACCTGGCAAGAAGTCGAGGCATGGCTGACTGATACTGGATTTGGCCGGTATCGCAGGCATGTGGTCAGCGGCAGCATCGGCACGTTGGAAGCCGTGAGGGTGTAATCAGCAGGGTAAGGTCGGAGAGGTGGGAAAAGCGCCGAGGCGGCCGTGGTAGCTCTGCAGATGTCTCCGTATCGGGATGAGTAGGCGTGGAGGAATTTGCTGGCAGACCTCACGGTCGAACGACACCATGCGTTGGTATCGTTTTACGCCGAGGGCGGCTTCAGCCAGCACCCAGTAAAGATTCTCCACCCACCGTGATCTGACCACTTGCCCCCAAAAATCGTATAACACCTTCGGCGCTCGAATAGCCCCGCGAAATGCGTCCTTAATGTCGTTCAAGAGCCGGTCCTCCGTCGAGGAACGTTGGTAAATGCCTTCGACCATATGGTTGAGAGAGATGTAGTCTTGGAGATCGAATCGGGCATCCACGTCTTTGGTCTGTTCCCGGTACAGGTTCCAATCGGTAGTGAACTGCAGCCGTTCGAGAAGCACGAGAAAATCCTGCAAGGTCATTTCTTCTACGGTCTCATATGCGCGAGACACCCGCACCTTGATAAACGTTCGGCGTTCGTAGCTGTGCGAGGGCAGATAATGCGTACCGGAGACTTCTAATAATCGGCCTGACGGATCCTTCTTAGGAAATTGATACTGCCAGACATCGGGGAACGTCACACCTGCGCCCTGCAACGCCGCATTGTATCGTGGGAGAAAGTGTTCGAATAGCGGTCCGCCTTGCTCCTGCAGCGGCGTGATGGGAAGGCCGCCCACGGCCAATGTAAGCCGAGCAAAGGGCATTCGAGTATAGCCATCCCCTTCCACCACGAAGTTGAATCCACCCCATGGACCCACATCGAGTAGGGTGTAGTACCCCTGATCAGCCAGCCATTCTTCGGTGTCCAGTGCCAGGCGACGCCACAGCTGGAGCAGGCTTCCGATATGCACGTGTCTATCGCGGAACAGCGGGATGGAATTTGAAGAGGGCTTGCTGTTTGTGCTGCAGAGGCGCGATTGGAGTTTAAGCACTTCCCATTCGATGGCCTGCGCCAATGTACCCTTCGCTATGTGGACTTCAGAAAACTCTCGTGCACAGTCTGCTCGAATATCTGTCCAGAGGTCCGTCCCTGGCATCCCTGTGGCGGCCACATGTGCGACGTGATCGACGAGACAAACAAAACCTCGCGGGGACTGACCCGAAACCAGCTGGCGAAGGCTCAGATGGAATTGGCGAATGGCCCGCCCCGATCGACGCTCTAGAGCGAGATCAAGCCCGACTCTATTTTCAGGTGCTCGATCGAGGGGACAAATGAGCAGGATTTAGCTCCTCTGCAGAAGGTGCTATTTTTTCAAACAGTATGAAAGCACCGTCGCAGATCACTTATAGGCCGCATCGCCCAAAGGGGGAACTCGTAAAACCCGATAGTTTTTGACAGAAGATTACGAGGTCTGAAGATCAGCGGACACTGCGGGGAGCCTATTCGAGATCTCGGGAAGGAGTTAAGAAGAGGCCAGCAACCCATGCGTCAGCGCATATTTGATCAATTCCGCCGTGGTGCGCAGATTGAGCTGTTCCATGACTTGGGCTTTATGAAATTCGACGGTTCGCGTCGAAATCTTCAGCCGAACCGCAATGTCTTTCACCGTCCGGCCTTCGGCCAACAGCTGCAGAACTTCACGTTGGCGGAAGGTGAGCGATTTTCTCTGTTGCGGTTGTTTCGACCCGGTGGTCAGCAACACATCGAGCAGGTCTTTAGCAATCAACGGCGTGATGTAGGAATGACCGGCCCAGACAGCCCGAATCGCCTGTTCCAGCTCATCCACCGCAGACCGCTTCAGCAAATACCCCGACGCCCCCGCTTCGAACGCAGATCGCACATAATCGGCATCAGCATGCATGGTGACGAAGATGACCTTGACCGAGGGCTGTACTTTTTTCAGCTGCGTGGCCGCATCGATACCGTTCAACAGCGGCATGGATACATCGAGGATGACGATATCGGGCTTCACCTTCTGCGCGGCTTCAAGGAGTGCCCGTCCATCCTCTACCATCCCGACGAGTTCGCATTGGTTTTCGAGAATGCGGCGGAAGCCCTCCAACACTAACGAATGGTCGTCGGCCAACAACACGCGCGGTTTAGCCATGACGACTCCCTGACAGCGGCACGTGTACCTCGACATGCGTCCCGCAACCCTGGGCTGCCATCACATCCAAAGTTCCTCGCACCAGTCGTACCCGTTCCTGCATACTCAGGAGGCCGAGACGCCCACGTTCCTGTGACGCGCGCGAGAGGTCGAAGCCGATTCCGTTGTCACGGATCGAGAGCGTGATCATCCCCTCGTCGCAGATTAACTCGACCTCCACCTCGGAGGCCTGAGCGTGGCGAGCCACATTGGTCAAACATTCCTGCGCAATCCGGTACACGCAGGTCGCAACATCGGTGGGCACGGGAGCCACGGGATCGCGGTGCACATAGACCGCTTGCAGTCCCGTGCTGGCAGAGAAATCATCCACCAATCGCCGGACCGCTTTCGTGAGCCCTAGATCATCCAAGATGGAGGGATGGAACCGGTAGGCCAACCGCCGCACATCGTCCGACACCATGGTCAACCGACCGGATATCGACCGCACCATCCCCATGACGGCCGGCAGATCGCTCTTTTCGTCCTTCTCAATTTGCCGCAGATCCATCGCCAACATGGCCAACCGTTGGTTCACGTCATCATGCAAATCGCGCGCAATGCGACGGCGTTCCTCTTCTTGAGCCGTCAGGAGTTGGCCCGCCAGAGATCTGAATTCTTCGCGACTGTGCTGCAACTCCTGCTGGCTCGCCCTTAACGACGTCTCGCTCTCCCGGAGTGATCGTTCCGTTTCCATCCGTTCACCGATTTCCTCGACTAGCGC
>JBDTWG010000193.1:0-6880 GCA_040006855.1 Nitrospira sp. | reverse complement strand
CGGATAAAACTGCATTGTTGCTCGCCAAGGAAATTGAATGGACGCAACGACTCAGTGCCCTCCCGGACATTCGCGACTCCCTGGACAGAACGGCGCAGGCCGGGCAGGCTTCGTTGCAGGTCGAGCGATGGCGTGCAGCGCAGCATCGCTATTTTCACTCGCTGGCGATCGTGCAGGCGGATGGGCAATTGGTCGGAAGTCCAACGAGTGATTCCACCAGAACCTTCTACGCGCAGCAACCCTGGTGGCCCATTATTTTTAGGGAGGGCCGCCCCTGGGCCGGTCCCTTCACGGTCGACGAGGAAGGCCGTGGCTATTGGGAAGTGGCGGTGCCGATCGGCGGACAGGATGAGCCGATACGCGGCGCATTGAAAGTGATTATCGGGACAGACCGAATCCTATCCTCGATCCTGGAAAGCCGCATCGGTCGAACAGGTCACATGATGCTCCTGTCTGACGATGGTTCGGTGCTTGCCTGTTCCATGCTGCAGCCGAGCCTCCATAAGCCTTTCCCTGGAATCACGGCGCAGCCTGAAAAGGATGCCCTCGCGGCACGATGGTTTCAGCCTGAGCTCGACACGCATGGCGGGAAAAAAGGCATTATCGGTGTGGCTCGCGTCGTCCTGCCCACGCAGGTCGTACAGGCGCGCACCTGGTACATCCTGATGCAACAGGATCCGGTGGAGACGTTTGAGCCACTACTGGCCTTGGTCGGGAAACTCGCGGCATTCTGGATCGGGGCGATCGGGTTTATCGTGTGGCTCCGCTGGAGGTTGGCACAACGAATCGTGCGCCCTCTGGGCGCACTGATTCAGCGTGTCAACCGGCTTGGAAGCCCCCGGTCTTCAGAACCACTTCCCATTCAGTCACCAGGCTCGCCCTCCGGGATCGTGGAGATCGACGCGCTCGCCGCGAGTTTTGATGACCTCTCTCAACGATTAGAACAGGCGTCACAAGCTAAGGCCCAGTATGTCCGCCGACTGGAGCAGGCGAATCTCGATCTGGCCACCTCCGAGGAGCATTATCGTCTCCTCTGGAACCACTCGGTCGATAGCAAAATTCTGGTTGATCCCGCCGGCGACATTCAAGACATCAATCGGCGCGGCGAGATCGTGCTGGGGCGGCCGGCAGCTACCCTTCTCACTCATCCGGTTTCCGACCTCGTGGATGAATCCGACCGGCCGCGCCTGGTGAAGCAGTTGAAGTTGGTGTTGCAGAGCGGCGCCGATGTGCCGGCCGGGATCATGCGGGTGCCGACACCGGCGGGCGAACTGACGATGGAAATCGATTTCGTGCCGGTCAAGAAGTCCGGTCGCATTGAATCGATCATGATCCAACTCAGCGACCTTACCGAGCAGAAGGAACTCGAGCGCCAGTTGCTCAGGTCTGAGCGATTAGCCTCGTTGAGCCAGTTTGCCTCGATGTTCGCCCATGACATTCGGAATCCGCTGGCCGGGATCAAGAAGACACTGGAATGGCTGGGCCGGTGTCCGGAGATGGAGCAGGGCCAGCCACGCCGCTGTCTAGAGGATCTGCGGTTCACCACCGACCTATTGCTCGGCATGATCAACGACATGCTGGACGTCTACCAGGAAAACTATTCGGGTCTTCCGCTCAGCACCTCACCGGTCTCGCCGGGTCTATTGTTGAGGGAGGTAATGCAGCTGTTTCGCTCAGAGGCTGAGGCCCAGGAGGTGCGGTTCCTGGTGCAGATTCCGGACGACGAGGTGTGGATCATGGGAGATGGGAGGCGATTGCAACGGGTGCTGATCAACCTAATCCACAACGCGCTAAAGTACTCGCCGCCACAGGGCACGATTACGATTGCCGTGCAGATCGAGGAGGTGCAGGCTTCACGGGAAGGAGACGACATCGAGGCGTATGACGGTCCGACGGTGACGATTCACATCGAAGACGAAGGGCCTGGGATGACGCCGGAGGACTTGCCGCATTTGTTTGAAATGTTCTTTAGGAAGAAGGACGGGCAGGACTATCGGATCGGTCGCGGCCTGGGGTTGCACTTCTGCCAGCTGGTGGTCGAAGCCCACGGCGGACATATCCAGGCGGGAAATCGACCGCAGGGCGGCGCGATGTTTACGGTCGCGTTGCCGGTCAGGCAGGAGCAGGTATGCCCATCACCATCTTAATCGCTGAAGATCAACGGTTGTTCCGACAGAGCTTGCGCATGCTGCTTGAACACGAGCGGGACCTCGTGGTCATCGGAGAAGCGATGGACGGCCGACAGGCATTCGACCTTGCGGTGGAACGGAAGCCCAGCATCGTGTTGATGGATGTGGACATGCCCAGGCTAGACGGCATCACCGCCACGCGATTGATCCGGAGTTGCGTGCCGGATAGCAAGGTGTTGATGCTGTCGGTGCACGACGACGATGCCCGCATCGTGGCTGCCGTACAGGCGGGAGCCTGCGGGTACATCCTCAAGGACGCGGACCATCAGGAGTTCCTGCGGATCATTCGCGCCACTTTCAAGGGTGAGCTGGTGCGGTCGCCTTTCATGCCGGATGGGTTTGCGAAGAGGGCGGTCGCGCTCGTGAATAAAGACGAGTCCGGTGTTCGCGGGCTGACAATATTGACCGATCGCGAGCGGGAAATCCTGGCCTGCGCCGCGGCCGGGCGCAGCAACAAAGATATCGCTGATCAATTGTGCGTCTCCCTCGACACCGTCAAAACCCATCTGCATCACATCTATCAAAAACTCAAAGTCACAGGCCGGGTGGAAGCAGTCCTCACCTACTTGGGTAACAACTAACTTCACGACCTTCCACGCTCTCACCCGAAGGGTGGAGACAAAATCCATCCTCCAGGCAATGGGCCTCCACCTCCCCTTCCGGTAGAGTTTTGCGTGGCACAGTCGGTGCCGTGCGGAGCGCTCAGTCTTCATGAAGGAGGAACGCGTTATGCGAAAAGGATGGAGGAGAGAATTCATGTTGCTGCTTGCCGTTTGGATAGGACTAACCCTGCTGCTCGCTTCTGCGCTTCAGGCTCAAGTCATCCATCCGGATCAGATGATCGGCTCTCCTGCACCGCAAAAGGAGGCCATCCCGGAGGGAGGAGTCATGTCCAACGAGCCGACGGCCGGCGACTTGGAAAAGGGGTTTGATCGTCAGATGGTCATGCCGGAATTCGGTGCTTCCGGTGGCATGGACACGAACCTGCTGAAGACGCCGGACGCGACCGATGCGGAGAATGCCCGAGAGTCGGATAGTCAATCGGCGGTGTCCTTCTGACCTCGCTCTCGGGAAGGCTCCGCCAGAGAGGAGACGGACTATGAATGCCCAGAACAAAGGTTCCGGTTTCTGTGCGCTGTTCGTCGGTGTGTGTATTGGCTCGGGCCTGCTCCTTGGGACCGCCTTTGCTCAGCAATCATGGGTTGACGATATCAATACCTCACTCAATTTCTATAAGACCAACTACCCCGCCTCGAATTGGGAGCCCTATAGCCAGCGTCTGCAGGTGGTCAAAGAGGCGATGGGCCGCGGGGATACCAAGATGGTCAAGAACGAAATGGGGAAGTGGTTCAAAATGCTTAGGACCCGCGATCAGGGGATTCATGATGTGGCGGCCGACGAGTTATTCAACTTCGCATTGATGGTCACGCCGATTCAAGAATACGGCATCACGGTTCCAGCGGCCCCCGGGACAAGCGGCGAAGGCGGCTATTGATCGGGGCGGCAGTAACCAGAAGCTTGTGAAAGGAGACGACCATGAGGTGGAATATATGCATAATCGTCGCTACGCTGGGGATGTGTGTGCCCTTGGGGGTGGGTTGGGCCGATTCTTCGGATGGTCCAAGGCTCGGAGCGCACCTGGCGTTGAGCGGCCAGATCGCCAAGATTGAGAGCGGGTTGTTGTTTGTCAAAACTCCCTATGGGATGCAGCTGCGGACGATCAGTCCAAACAAGGCCGATCGCGTCGGACTGCATGATGCCCGGATCGGTGATGAGGTGTGGCTGTTGATTGATTCAGGAAACGTATTGCTGGATGCGGCCAGACCGGGCGGGGAATTCTTTGACAACCACAAAGTGCTCGCCGGTCGTATTCACTATGCAGATCCTTATTGGGGAGAGATCCAGATCTCGACGCCGGAGGGATTCGAACGTTTCGAAGTCGATACGCTGGCCGGGAGCAAGCTGTCGGTATTTCAGGAGGGCATGCCGGTGACGATCGAGTTGGATGCGGACAACGTGATGATCGACATTCAGCAGAATCGATGAAAGCGCCTGCTCGCTCGCTCCGTCGTCGCCTTGACTTCATCTGGAGGAGCCCGTACGATTTCTATGACGCGTGCTTCTGCCGGGCTACGCCGATAGACGCACGCGGTTCATTACAGCCTGCAACGCACACGCATCAGGGCGGCCTATGCGACGTCGTCTCCCACGGATGATGGCTTGTTTGGCAGCGGGAGGCTGGCTCGTCTGTACGGTTCCCGCCATGGGCGTTGAATCGTCCCCACATTCTACCATTCCTTTCCACACGATTCTCGAACTCGAGCAGACCGCTCGTCTGTTGGCCATTCTGCTGGATTCAGGCCGCGCGGTCGTCAATGATAACCAAACGTTGTTGGACGATCCATCGAAAGCCGGGAAGCGATTCACACCGCCGGTGTTCGAACGACAACTGCTGGACATGTTTCGTGGTCGTGCCGGCATCGATTTACAGGAAATCGAGACCACCACGCTGCCCCAGCGCAGCAAGCATCTCCTCAAAGAGCTCGTGGCAGTGAGCAGGGTAGTGATTGAAGAGGCCCAGGATGAACTCAATCGTCCGGGGACCGGGTTTAAGGGATTCATTCCGGCCGTGTTTGGAGCGCGTGTCGCCACTCGCTTTACCGCCAAGACTGGTGTGCGATTGAAACAAACCGCCTTGGTGCCTCGGAACCCTGCCAATCGGCCGGATCCGTACGAACAGGTCGCGCTTGAAGCCTTTGCCGATTCTGCCTATCCCCGTGAAAAGGTCATCAGTGAAATGGCTGCCAACAGCTCTGCCTTACGCCTGATGTTTCCGTTGTATGCGACGAGGCATTGTCTCGATTGCCATGGGGGACCCAAAGGGGGCCTCGACCGAACGGGTTATCCACGGGAAGGCCTCCAGCTGGGGCAAAACGCCGGGGCCATTAGCGTGCTGCTGCCGATCACGAAATGAAGATCTATCGAGTCTTGCTGTTCACATGGTTCGCGACCCTCGCGGTAGCATCGGCGGATGAGCGCCAGCTACTGCCGGTGGAAAGGCCCGCCGGCAGCGGCGTCATCGTCCATCACGATGGCTACATCCTCACCGCGCACCATGTCGTCTCGAACGCCAAACGCATCACGATCGTGACATCCGGAGAATTCCGGGTGCCGGCCGTGCTGGTCAGTGTCGATGCCGAACATGATCTGGCCCTGTTGAAAGTGGAGACGGTCGGTCTGTCCGAGGCCTCCCTCGGATACGCCGGCGCCGTAAAATTGGATCAAGAGGTCATCGCCGTCGGATTTCAGTTTGGCTTGCGCGAAATCACCGTCACTCGCGGTCATGTGGCCGCCGTGCGTGCCAAAGGTGTGCAGCGAGTGTTTCAGGTGGATGCGGCGGTGAATCCCGGCAACAGCGGCGGGCCGTTGTTCAACCGGCGAGGGGAGGTCGTGGGAATCCTCACGACGAAATTTACCCATCCGTCCGGGATTGTGCCTGAAGGCATGGCGTTCGCCGTTCCGATCAGTTACGCCACGCCCTTGTTGGCCAACATTCCGGATTTTGATTTCTCCTCCATCGGGAAAGCCCGAAAGCAGTCCAAGAAAGGAAAAGAAACCGGCGATCTGGTGACGGAATTGACGCGCACGTCAGTGCGGATCGAGACCGTCCGCATGTCCGAAGGATCGGTCACTCACATCCAACCTGGGGCGACTCCTCCCCCCTCCGACAGCCAGCGAGGCGGCTCTCCCTCGGTGACCCATGCCCCGGCGTTCCCTGCCCGTCCACATGAAGGGACTTCCATGCTCGGTGATGAGTCTACCGAGCGCGTGAATGCTCAATTGCAGATGAGTCAGCAGGAAGAATTGAAACGACTCCTCGATCAAGGCGTGACTCCTCCCGTCGAGATGACGCTGATCCCAGCCGGTGAGTTTGTCATGGGGATGGAGGATGGCCTTCCCGATGCCCGCCCACTCCATCGCCTCTACTTGAGTGCTTACTGGATCGATCAGTCAGGGGTGACGAATGGTCACTATCGGAACTGTGTGGATGGAGGGGGGTGTCTGCCCCCAAAGGTGCGCGAGGCATTCGACGATCCGCAGCTGAGCCAACAGCCGGTGACCAATGTGACATGGACACAGGCCCGCGCCTATTGTCAGTGGATCGGCAAACGATTGCCCACGGAGGCCGAATGGGAGAAGGCGGCGCGGGGCATCGATGGACGGCGTTATCCCTGGGGCAATAGCGACGAGGTGATTCAGAAAAGCAGACTCAAGATGAGCGACGGAAAAGCATCCGCCAATGGCGTCGATCCAACAGGTATGCCGTTGCGCGCCACGTCACCCTATGGAGTGTCCGGTATGGTCGGGGTGGTCTCGGAATGGGTGAAAGATTGGTACGCGGAAGATTTTTACCGCACGTCGCCGTCACGAGATCCGCAAGGCCCGTTGCGTGGGACGTTTCGCGTCTTGCGCGGCGGGAGCTGGATGGAACGCCCTCTCGAATTGCGGGCCAGCTATCGAGCCTGGGACGACATGACCTACTGGGGGCCGACGCTGGGATTCCGCTGCGCGACCGACGTGCCCTAGGAGTCTGTCCGAGTAATGCCATTCTACTGCGGCAAATGATCTGCAGCCGTCTGCGTCGTTCTCGGCCCGAAAAAATCCTCAACGTATTCCAGCGAATACGCTTC